>CAMWIG010000121.1 GCA_947174295.1 uncultured Alistipes sp.
ACCGGGAACGTAGCGTCGGCAGCGGGAGCGTTGTTCAGCTTCAAGCCGAGCGGCGTGACTATTTCGTCGATGTAGATGCGGTGCGACGCCGTCGCGGGATGCTCGGGGTCGAGCGCCGTGGCCACGATGTCGACGTAACCGCGCGAAACGCCCGTCACCAGGCCCGAAATCATGTCGACGGCAGCCACCGACTCGTCGGTCGACGACCACTTCACGCTGCGATATGTCGTCTCGGAGGGTTCGATCGCTGCGGTGAGCTGCATCGTCTCGCCCATGTAGCACGAGGGCACGCCTTCGTCGTCGGCCATCACGGCATTGTCGGTAATAGCAATCGAGGTGGCGGCGACGAGCGTCTCGCTGACCGTTACCTTCATGCTCGACGCAGCCTGGATGTTCGGCGTATCGGGTCTTACGGTAATAATGGCGCTGCCGGCCGAAACAGCCGTAACGACACCGTCGGCAGCCACCGACACCACATCGGGATTGCTCGACGACCACTCCACGCCGGGGAAGGTCACCTCGGACGGGTCGGGGTCGGTCGTATATTCGAGCTGCAACGTCTCGCCCGCAAGCATGGGATAGCACGTAGCCTCGGTCTGGTCGACATAGAGCTTCACGCGGACTTCATCGGGCATGGAGATCGTAATCGAATTCATGAGTATCGCGTCTTTGAGCACCGGCAGCTCGTCGTCGGCGCACGACACGCAAAGCGATGCCGGCAGGAGCGTCAGAGACAGATATTTCAGTATGTTTTTCATATCGTTGATGTTTAGCGATTTAACATTTATGCACTACCATTCGGGATTCTGACCCAGCTGCTTGTTCAGCTGGCGCTGGTCGCCCGGAATCGGATAGAGATAGTGCTTCTGCTCCCACACGCGGCCGTCGTAGAGGATGATGCGGCCGTCGTCGCCCACGGGACGGGTCTGGTTCGTCCATGCGGTTTCGTACCACGTGCCCTTGAACTGAATGCCCTTCAAGTCGCCCGGCATTTCGATTTCGGCGGTCTTCCAGCGTTTCAGGTCGTCGATGCGGAATCCTTCGAGGAACAACTCGACTGTACGCTCGGCGCGAATCTCCTCGCGCATCGAGAGCCCGTTCGACGTGCAGAGCTCGTTCGACAGCGGGGTCATCTTCGGATTGGAACGCTTGCGCACTTCGTTGAGCGAGACGTTCAGGTCATCGTCGGATATGGCGTCCGCCTCCTCGAACTTGGCCTCGGCGTAGTTGAGCAGCACCTCGGCATAGCGGATGACGGGATAGTCGTAGCTCTCCGAAGCATCGGCCACCTGACGCTCGGTGCACCACTTGTTGTTGATGTAGCCCGAATTCGAACGGCTGTTGCATGTAAGGCTGTTGGCCAAATCCTCGTCGGTCCACGTCGTGCGCCACTTGCCGTCGTTGTTCCAGTAGGCCTGGCCGTTTTTCAGCATCGTGGCGTTCATGCGGTTATCGCGGTTGTCGAACTCCGACGTCGCAGTGGCGTAACCGTGGAAAAGCTCCGACTTCGCGATGGGCAGACCGTCCTGGCAGCGGTACATGTCGGCCAGCTTGGCCGTGATGTAGCCCACGTTGTTCTGCAAGGCGTGGGTGATGTTGAACTCGATGTGTTTCAGAGTGGCGTGGTAGCGGCGCACGAGTACGTACTCCTTGTTGCCGCTCTTGGTGATGCCGGCCGGATTGCACTTCTCGTCTTCGAGGATGAACATGTAGCGGTAGCTGTCCATGTCGCCCAGTTCGTCGCTGTGGAAGAGTTCGTAGTCTGCCGACATGACCATGTCGGCAGCTGCCGAAGCCTCGGCGAAGAGAGCCTTCGACTCATCGGTATTCTGACCGCCGCCGACGTGGAACTTCTGCCACGAACCTTCGTAGAGCGCCACGCGGGAGAGCATGGCCCAAGCGGCGTAACGGTTAACGCGGCCGTTGTCCGACGAAGTCTCGGGAAGCAGCGCCGCAGCATCCTTCAAATCCTGCACGATGGCCTTCACCACGTCGAGACGCGGCGTGCGCGGAGCCTGCAACTCGCCCGAGGTCACGTCCAAAGGCTTCTGCACCAGCAGGCAGTCGCCGAAGAGCTGCACCAGCTCGAAGTGGAGGTAGGCACGGAAGAAATAGGCCTCGCCGCGAGCCTGCGCATAGTCCGTATTCTCGCGATAGGCCTCGGTGCGCGCCAGCAGAAGGTTGGTGCGGTAGAGACGGCTGTACAGATTGTTGTAGTTGTCGTCCTTGTTGGGGATGGAGTTGGTGCCTGCGCTGAAAACGTTGACCGTATTGGAGCACAGCAGGTCGGAACGGTAGTCGCTGTGCGGGCCGTCGTTCACGCCGTTCATGTAGTTGGCCGACTCCGAGGGTCTGAAACCTCGCAGATAGCCGTAGAACTGGTTGGCGAAGAGCTGCGTGTTCGACGCATTGCCCCACACCTTCGTGTCGTCGATTTGGTCCTGCGGTTCGAGGTCCATGCAGGCGACCGAGGCGGCAGCGGCGCCGAGCGCTATTAATGTCTTTATGATAGATTTCATACTTTTCAAGCGATTAGAAAGTTAAGTTTACACCGAACGTGAACGTGCGCACGAAAGGATAGCGCGCCACGCCCGACGGCGAGCTCTTGGCCTCGGGGTCCCAGCCGTCCAGAATGTTGGAGTGCTCCCACAGGTCGGAACCCGAGAAGTAGACGCGGCAGCCCGACACGGCATTCGTCCGCTCGAACCACTTCGAGGGGAACGTATAACCGACCGAGATGTTTTTCAGACGTATGTACGAACCGTCGGAAGCCGACCACGACGAAGCCTGGTAGTTGTAGTTGTTGATGTTGCTGTCGAGAGTGTACGACGGGTAGTATCCGCCGCGATTGTCTGGGCTCCACACCTTGCCGATGGACTGAGTGGTGGTGTTGGTGTACTTGGCACGCATGGGCACCGTCCAGTTGTTGATGCCGTTGTACATCGTGCGGTTGCCGGCGCCCTGGAAGACAATCGAGAAGTCGAGACCCTTCCACGCGAAACCCGCATTGACGGAGTACTGTATCTCGGGATTGTCCGAACCGAGGTAGACGTAGTCCTTCTCGTCGAGACGGCCGTCGCCGTTCACGTCGCAGTACATGTTGTCGCCCAGGCGCAGGTTGCTCGGCATGCCGATGGCGTTGTTCTCGTAATATTTGGCCTTGTAGGCTTCGAGCTGCTCCGCGGTCTGAATCTTGCCGCCGTAGCGCAGACCGAAGAGCGAGTTGAGAGGATAGCCCTCGCGGTCGCTCACGTAGCCGTTCTTCTTGGTAACGGCGCCGCCGTAGTCCACCAGCTCGTTGCGCGCGAAGGTGAACGTACCGCCCACATAGTAGGTGAAGTCCTTGCCGATGCGGTCGTTCCACGACAGCTGGCCCTCGTAGCCCCAAGCCTTGAATTTGCCGGAGTTGACCTTCGGGGCCGTAATGCCGAGCGTCGAGGGGAACTCGATATCGACGAGCATGTTGTCGTTCTTTTTGAGGAACGCCTCGACCGAACCCTTCAATCGGTTGTTCAGGAAGCCGAAGTCGAGACCGACGTTGAAGTTCTTGATTCGCTCCCACGTGCGCGACGTCGAGGCCAAAGCACCCGTTTCGAGGTACGACAGCAGGTTGTCGCCGACCAGAGCTCCCGAGTTGGATTTGAGCGTGTAGAGCATCACGCCGTCGTAGTTGGCGATGGAGCCCTGATTACCGACCTCGCCATACGAAAGGCGGAGTTTCAGCTCGCTGAGCCACTCCGAATCTTTGAGCGAACCCTCCTGCGAGATGCGCCAGCCGAGCGAACCTCCCCAGAAGAAGTTCCAGCGGTTCTCGGGCAGGAACTTCGACGAGCCGTCGTAGCGCATGTTGAACTCCACCAGATACTTCGAACGATAGTCGTAGTTGGCGCGGCCGATGAGCGAAGCGATTGCGTTCTGATACTTGCTCGTGCCGGTGAGCGATATGACGCCCGCACCGTTGATGTTTTCCAGACCCTCCTGAATGTCCTTGGCCGTAGCTCCGTACTTCATGTAGTCCTTGAATTCGTACTGACCTCCGAAGGTCACGCTAAGATTATGCGCGTCGCCGAAGGTGTGGTGGCCGTTGAAGTAGCCGGTGAAGGAGTAGAAGTCGGTGCGGGCGGTCGTCTTCTCATACGACGTATCCTCCTGCGCAGGCTTGGTGAGCACCTTCATGTCGCCGGCATAGTTGTAGAACTCGATGGCGTTCGAGACCTTGTCGCGAATGGCCGTCGAGGTGTTGTAACCGAGGTTAAGATTGAAGTCCAGCCACTTGGTCAGGGTGGCGTTGAACGTCTCGCTGATATTGACGGTCGACACCGACAGCGAGTTGTCGCCGCCGTATTCGACCTGCGACGCCGACGAAAGCTGACCGCCCCACGCATACGCACGGCCGTTGCGTGCGAACAGGGGAAGACCCGGCTGAGGCACGAGAGTGGTGAGGGCCGAGCCGATATTGGTGGGAGCCACCTGCTCCTGACGGCTGTATCCGACCACCGAGTCGAGTTTGAGCCAGCGGGCGATGCGGAACGTGTTGTTGACGCGGAAGTTGTAACGCTGGTTATTGTTGTTTCCGTACTGAATCACCGAACCGTCGTAGAGATAACCCAGCGACACGCGGTAGGATATCTTGTCCGAACCGCCCGACACGCTCACGTCGTGAGTCGTGGAGTAGGCCGTATCGAAAAGCGAGCCGAAGTAGTCGACATTGTCGCAGAAGGCATAGTCGGCCACATCGGTGAAGGCCGTCGTACCGAACGGATTGGCCGTATATCGCAGGTCGATGTAGCGGCCGCGGTAGGCCTTGGCGAGCTTGGCGTAGTCGTACCACGCATCGCCCGTGTTGTTGTCGTTTTCGAGCACCTGCATGATTGCGTCCGACCACTGGTCGAGCGACATGAGCTCCGGCATCAGACCCACGGTCTTCATGCTGAACGAACCCGAATACTCGACCTTGGTCTTGCCCTCGGCGCCCTTCTTGGTGGTAATCAGCACGACACCGCCCGCAGCGCGCGAACCGTAGATTGCCGCCGCACCGTCTTTGAGGAACGACATCGAAGCGATATCCGAGGGGTTCAGCAGACGCAGCTCGCTCACGCCGTCGGCCGCCACTCCGTCGACGATTACCAGTGGCTCCGACGAGTTCGACGACACCGAACCGCGCAGGTTCATCGCCCAGCTCTCGTCACCCGGAGCACTCGACGAACGGGTGATGATGACACCCGGCACCTGACCCTGCATGGCCTGCAAGGGGCTGGCGAGCGAGCCCTTCTCTTTGAGCATTGCGTCGCCGACGACGGCGATAGCACCCGTCAGCGTCTCTTTCTTCTGCACGCCGTAACCGACCACGACCACGTCGTCGATCATCGTCGCGTCGTCTTCGAGCGTCACGACCATACCGGCCGAGAGCTTCGTGCTGACATCCTTGTAGCCGATGAACGACACCGTAAGCGGCGTTCCGGCAGGTTCGGCGAAGGCGAACTCGCCGTTGACGTCGGTCGTCGCACCCTTCATCGTGCCGTCGACCGTCACGGCGGCGCCGATTACGGGCTCACCGAGCGAATCGACGACGCGCCCTTTCAGGGGCGTCTGGGCGAAACCCGCACCGCACCACACGACAGCTGCGAGCAGCAGCGCGAAGCGCATGAACTGTTTTAGTCCGAATTGATTCATAGATTGGTAATTTTAGTTTAGTATATATGTGTTTATCGTATATTCCTCCGTCACAGTGCGCAGCGCAGCGCCGAGCGCAAATCCTGCCGCGCGGCGAATATGTGGTTTTCGACCGTGCGGCGACTCAGGCCGAGCGAACCCGAGATGTCGTCGACCGAGCGATTCTCGTGGACGTAGAGCACGTATATTTCGGCTTTTCGCGGCGACATGCGGGCGATGCTCTCCTCTTCGAGGCGTTCCAGCTCGTCGGCGGCGATGCGCTCCTCGGTATTGCGCACCGACGCGGCCGCACGGCAGGAGAAGTACTCGGCGGCACGACGGCTGCGGGCGTGACGGCGCAGATAGTCGATTACATGATTGCGGGCTATGGTATAGGTAAAGTTGAGCAGAGTCTGCTCGGTAAGAAGCGTATTGCATTCGAGCATGCGGACGAATACATCCTGAGCCAAATCCTCGGAGTCGGCGGCGTTGCCTATACGTTTGAGAATATATCCGCGGATGGCATCGCGCATCTTCTCATACGTCCGTGCTATCAGCTCATCCTGACGAGCTGCAATCGCGGGTTCCGTAGTCGGAGTCATAGGTAAGGTTTTAGTAGGTTTTAGGGATATGCAAATGTCGTAAAGATGCCGCCCACGGAGCTTGCCGCTCGTAACAGATGACTCCACACGGGGTAAC
>CAMWIG010000122.1 GCA_947174295.1 uncultured Alistipes sp.
TCGACTGGACGGGACACTATGACCTGCGCATTGAATAATCGAAAACGATAATCGTAAACTATAAAAAACTTGAAAAACTATGGAAACTTGGAATGGAACCTATCAATTGGAGAATGAGTTGGAGTGGCAGCCCGCAGGTGAGGGCGTAGTGCGCCAGATTATGGGCTACGACGGTCAGCTGATGATTGTCAAGGTCAAGTTCGAGAAGGGCGCCGTGGGTGCGCAGCACAAGCACTACCACAGCCAGGCTACCTATGTCGCCAGCGGCAAGTTCGAGCTCAACATCGGCGGCAAAGTCAAGGTGCTCGAAGCGGGCGACGGCTACTACGTGGCTCCCGACGAGATGCACGGATGCGTATGTCTCGAAGCGGGCATTCTCATCGACACCTTCTCGCCGCACCGCGCAGACTTCATCGGGTAACTCTAAAATACGGTGAAGATGAAAGTAAAAGGTTTGCGTTGGATTGTGCTCTCGCTCATCGCGCTGGTCACAATCATCAACTATCTCGACCGCGGCACGCTCAACTACATGTGGGTGGCCAACACCAAGCAGAGCGTGGCGCTCGCCGACTGCGAGTTCGACGCCGACGAGGATGTGTGGACGCTGGTCAGCGACGGCGAAAGGGTAGTCCTGCCCGCACGCGACGTCACCGTCTCGGGCGATGAGTTGGAGTACGTGCGCTACGGCGGTATCGCCAAGGATTTGGGGCTTGTCGACATGTCGCTTCCGCGCGAGGAGCAGCAGCGTCAGGCCAAGGACACGCTGGCCATCATCACCATGTTCTTCATGGTGGCCTACGGCATCAGCCAGCTCGTGTCGGGCCGAATCTACGACAAAATAGGCACCCGCAGAGGTTTCACCTTCTCGGCCCTGCTGTGGGGCGGAGCCGATGCGCTGGCGTCGCTCTCGACGGGTCTCAAATCGCTGACCTTTTTCCGCGTGATGCTGGGTTTGGGCGAAGCGGGGCCGTGGCCCGGCACGACGAAGTCCAATGCCGAGTGGTTCCCGCAGAAGGAGCGCGCACTGGCGCAGGGCATCTTCGGCGGTGCGGCTTCGATGGGTTCCATCGTGGCTCCGATTCTCATTCCGGCTCTCTTCCTCGCATTCGGCTGGCGCATGACATTCGTCATAGTCGGCATGCTGGGCATCGTGTGGGTGCTGCCGTGGCTCGTAATCAACAAGAAGGGCCCGAAGGAGCATCCGTGGATTACCGACCGTGAGCGCGACTACATCCTCTCGGGCCAGCCCGAGTGCAAGGTGTCGTGCGACACGGCCAAGTCGTGGGGGCAGCTGCTCGGCGAGAAGAAGAACTACGCCGTCATCATGGGCCGCTTCTTCCTCGACCCGATTTGGTGGATGTTCGTCACATGGCTGCCGATATATCTTATAGAGGTGTTCCAGCTCGACATCAAGCAGATAGCCATGTCGGCCTGGGTGCCCTACGTGGGTGCTGCCGTAGGCTCGATTGCCGGCGGCTGGTTCTCGGGGCTTCTCATCTCCCGCGGCCGCACGGTCAATTTCGCCCGCAAGACGGCGATGATTGTCGGCAGCTGCTTCATCATTCCCGGAATGGTTCTCGCCGCAACGGCCTCGACTGCCATGATGGCCGTCATAATGATGGCGTTCATCCTGGGCGGCTACCAGTTCGTGATGACCAACATCCAGACGCTCGCGTCGGACTTCCAGACGGGCAAGGCCGTCGGGTCGCTGGCCGGTTTGGGCGGCGCTGCCGCAGTGCTGGGCACTATCGTCTCGACGCTGTCGATTCCCTACCTCACGCAGAGCGGCAACTGGACTTCGTTCTTCGTGCTGGGAGCCTCGCTCGTGCCTCTGTGTCTGGCGTGCGTCTTCATCTTCGGCGGTCGCATCGAGCAGGTGGAAAATAGAGTAAAATAACAGTTAAACACAACATAATCCGTTCTTTAACACTTTAAAATCAATAAACTATGAAACTTACAGGTAAAGTAGCCGTCGTTACGGGCGGCGCACGCGACTTGGGTCGTGCAATCTCCGTGAAACTCGCAGCCGAGGGTGCGAAGGTGTGTCTCAACTATTTCGACAATCCCGACGATGCGCAGGCTACGCTCGACATGATTAAGGCCGACGGCGGCGAGGCCATCGCCGTTCAGGGCGACATGACCAAGGCAGCCGACGTGAAGAACCTCTTCGCCAAGGCCGGCGAGGCGTTCGGCGGCAAGGTCGACATTCTGGTCAACGTCGTAGGCGGCATCGTAGGTCGCAAGAAAATCGTCGAGCAGGACGAGGCGTGGTACGACTTCCTGATGGACGTCAACATGCGCAGCGTGTTCCTCTGCACCCGCGAGGTGGTTCCCATGATGCCTGCCGGCGGTTCGATCGTCAACTTCTCGTCGCAGGCGGCACGCGACGGCGGCGGCCCGGGCGCTTCGGTCTACGCTACGGCCAAGGCTGCCGTGATGTGCCACACCCGCGCAATGGCCAAGGAGCTCGGCCCGCAGGGTATCCGCGTCAACGCCCTCGCTCCGGGTATGATTAACACGTCGTTCCACGACCGCTTCACCAAGCCCGAGGCCCGCGAGAACCTGCACAACACCGCACCGCTGCGTCGCGAGGGCGAGGCCAGCGAGGTTGCCGACCTGGTTTGCTATCTGGCAAGCGACGAGTCGTCGTACCTCACCGGAACCAACATCGACATCAACGGAGGTACGCTCTTCTCCTAATCGGGGGCATTCACTGCGTTGTGAACCGACGGACAGTGCCCAGCAGGCACTGCCCGTCTTTTTTATACCATGCCATGAAACGACTGTTCATTATTCTGGCCGTGCTGGCGCCCGTTGCGGCTGCGGCCCAGACCGTTTTCCCGGCCGAGAGATTGGAGGCCGCCGTGCGGGCCTGCCGTGCGGGCGATGCACGGGCCGTCGAGGCCGTCGCCGCGCTGCGCGACGCAGCCGCGGAGTACCTCGCCATGGAGCCCGTGAGCGTCGCCGACAAGGAGATTCTGCCGCCGAGCGGCGACCGGCGCGACTACATGACCCTCTCGCCGTACTGGTGGCCCGACCCGTCGCGGGAGGACGGACTGCCCTACATACGCCGCGACGGTGAGCGCAATCCCGAGGTCTACGACTATCCCGAGCGTGTGAACTCCGGCCGGCTGGGCGACGCCGCGCGCGTGCTGTCGCTGCTCTACGCCGCAACGGGCGAGGAGCGCTATGCCGCCAAGTGCGCCGAGCTGCTGCGCGTGTGGTTTCTCGACCCCGAGCGCGGCATGAATCCCAACATGACCTACGCGCAGCTGATACCAGGCCGCACGACGGTGCGCGGCACGGGAATCATCGACTCGCGCCGCTTCTGCCGTGCGTTCAGCGCTGCGGCACTGCTGCGCGGATCGGAGAGTTGGAGCGAGCGCGACGACCTCGCGCTGAGACGCTGGGCCGCTGAGTTCCTCCGCTGGTTGGAGACGAGCGAGAACGGCCGCAAGGAGTGCCTATCGTCGAACAACCACGGCCTGTGGTACGACGCCATACGATTGATGACGGCCGCCTGCGCGGGCGACACGGAGCACGTGCGCGAGATTGCTGCGGAGTCGCTGGCGCCGCGTCTCGACTCGCAGATTGCCGACGACGGTTCGCTGCCCGAGGAGCTTGCGCGCACGCTCTCGCTCCACTACTCGACCTTCGCGCTCGAAGCCGTGGCCACGGCCGACTGTCTGGCCGCCGATACCGGCTGCTCGATATGGCGCTACCGCACGTCGGACGGTCGTTCGCTCGAACAGGCCGTCGAGTACCTCGTGCCCTACTACACGGCACCCGAGACGTGGCCGCACCGCCAGATAAAGCCCTTCGACCGCTCGCGCGGCGCCCGCATACTCTACTCCGCAGGCCGGGCGCTCGGGCGCGACGACTGGGTGCGACTCGCCCGCGAAATAGGGTGCCGTCCCGAAAGTGCGTCGGCCGAGACGCTGCTCTTCTTCGACTTTTGAGACGTCGGTACCTCTTCCGCGCTCTTCCGCCGGCAGCGCGGCTGCTGTGCGGACGGCAGCAGAGCGGCCGGACGTATCATCCGGGCACGTAGAAATAAAAGTTCAGGCTGCATGATTATCCATGCAGCCTGAACTTGTCGTGCGGTCGTTCGCGTGCGCAATCATATGCGCCGCCGGTCGGGACGGGTCGGGTCGGGTCAGATACGGCGCGAACCGTCCGAGATAACGACGTCGTAGACCATAGGTTCGTGGCCGTACTTCTCGTTGAAGCGCTTCTTGGCCTCGGCGATGAACGAGTCGTAGAGCGAATCCTTCACGAGGTTTATCGTGCAGCCGCCGAAGCCGCCGCCCATGATGCGCGAACCCGTCACGCCGCACTCCTCGGCCACCGTGGCCAGGAAGTCGAGCTCCTCGCACGACACCTCGTAGTCTTTCGACATGCCCCAGTGTGTTTCGTACATGCGTTTGCCGACGGTCTCGTAGTCGCCGCGTTCGAGGGCCTCGCATACGTCGAGCACGCGGCGCTCCTCGCCGATGACGTAGCGCGCACGGCGGTAGTCCTCGTCCGAAATCCTATCCTTCACGGCGTCGAGCTGCTCCATCGTGGCTCCGCGCAGGAACTCCTGACCGAGCACTGCCGATACGCGCTCGCACGACGCGCGGCGGTCGTTGTAGGGCGAACCCACCAGCTCGTGCTTCACGCGCGAGTCGAGCAGTACGAGTTTGTAGCCCTCGGGGTCGAACGGGAAGTACTCGAACTCCATGGAGCGGCAGTCGAGACGCATCAGGTGCCCCTTCTTGCCGAATACCGACGCGAACTGGTCCATGATGCCGCAGTTCACGCCGCAGTAGTTGTGTTCGGTGGCCTGACCGACGCGTGCCAGCTCGAACTTGTCGATCGCACCTCCGCCGTAGAGTTCGTTCAGCGCGAAAGCGTAGGTCGACTCCAAGGCTGCCGACGACGACATGCCGGCTCCGAGAGGCACGTCGCCCGAGAATACGGTGTCGAATCCCTCGACGGCGACGCCGCGCTTCTGCATCTCGCGCACGACGCCGAATATGTAGCATGCCCACGACTGCGCGGGCTTGTCCTCCTCGCGAAGACCGAATTCGGCCTGCTCGCCCAAATCGAACGCATAGGCGCGCACCTTGTCGGTGCCGTTGGGGCGGATAGCCGCCACGATGCCCTTGTCTACGGCGCCGGGGAACACGAATCCGCCGTTGTAGTCGGTGTGCTCGCCGATAAGGTTGATACGTCCGGGCGAGGCGAACATCTGCGCACCCTCGCCGAAAATCTCTGCGAATTTCTTCGCTACTTTCTCTTTCATGGTTTTTATGTTAAGGTTTTTTCGGGTTTTCGTTTATCCTCACGAAGTTAAGCAAAATTTGCGAAATAACAATACCGTATGCGCAAAAACATGAAGACGCACCGTTTCCGCGATGCGCCTCCACTGAAAAATATGGCAGAAGATATGTCGGGTCTTTCGGTTTTCGTCTTCGCGCCGCGGCATGGGCGAACCGTCGCCGGCCGTGCGCGCGATTGCCGGAAACGTCAGTTTTCGTAGATGTCTATCTCCTCGATTTCCACCGTCCAGTCGAACAGATCGGCCGCGCATTGCTGCTGGAAGCGGGCGATTTGCGAGTTGGCCGTGGTGTCGGCCAGCACGGCGTTGAAGAACTGCTCCATGGTGTTGTAGTAGTTGTCGACCTTCATGGCGAAACATTTGTAGAAAGCCCGCTGCTGCGCACGGTCGAGGCCGTCGGGCAGGATGCCCTGAGCCACCAGATAGGGATAGGGGTAGAGGTGGCGCATGTTGTGTGCGTCGGCGTCGAGCTCGTCGACGATGGTCGTGATGACCACCGCGTCGATGGTGTCGTTCACGCCGGGCATCTGCACGAAGGTGGCGTAGACGGGGTAGTCGTTTTCGAGGTCGAGCGCCACGTTGTCCGAGAAGAGCACGAACTCGGGGTCGGTCAGGTCTTGGAGATAGACCATGCGCCGGTACTGCTTCAAGGCCTCGCGCATCTGCTGCCGCTGTTCGCGGTTCCACTTTGCCTGCTGGGTGCATGCACCGAAACAGAGCACTACGCAGAGAAGAGAGAGTGAGAGTAGAATCTTTTTCATCGTTCGATATTGTGTTTTGATTTAACCTCCACCACATCGAACAATACGTGTGCCAAAAGTCTCTTGCAAATGAGCAATTGCTTCGGCGGACAGCGGTTTTTACCGTTCCGGATGCAACCGAAGCAGCCGTATTACGCAAAATTACTTACCTTTGCAATATGCGGCAATTTGTTTTCGACGCTGAAATAGCGCCCGACAGCCGGAGCGTTTTCACAACGGATACGATTGCTAATTTC
>CAMWIG010000123.1 GCA_947174295.1 uncultured Alistipes sp.
GCGAACCCAGACCCAGCTCGGCGGCGATCTTCGTGGCGTTGATGATGTAGAAGTTAATCTCGTTCTTGGCGAGGTAAGCCTTCATGTGGTCGGGCAGAGTCTCGCAGGTGGTCTTGGCGTCGTGCACCGAGTTGAGAAGGAACGAACCGCCCTTCTTCAGACCCTTCAGCACGTCGTACTTGTCGACATACGACGGAACGTGGCAGGCCACGAAGTCGGGAGTCGTAACGAGGTAGGGCGACGTGATGGGGTTATCGCCGAAACGGAGGTGCGACGAGGTGTAGCCGCCCGACTTCTTCGAGTCGTAGGAGAAGTAAGCCTGGCAGTACTTGTCGGTCGAACCGCCGATAATCTTAATCGAGTTCTTGTTGGCACCCACCGTACCGTCGGCGCCCAGACCGAAGAAGAGGGCCTCGAACGTACCGGGCTTGGCGAGCGAAATCTCCTCGCCTACTGCGAGCGAGAGGTTCGTCACGTCGTCGTTGATACCCACGGTGAAGTGGTCCTTGGGCTGTGCGGCTGCCAGATTCTCGAACACGGCGAGCATCTGTGCCGGAGTGGTGTCCTTCGACGAGAGACCGTAGCGGCCGCCGATGACCATGGGCTGGTTCTCCTTGCCGTAGAACATGTCCTTGACGTCGAGGTAGAGGGGCTCGCCGTTCGCGCCGGGCTCCTTGGTGCGGTCGAGAACGCAGACACGCTTGACCGTTGCGGGAACCACGTCGAAGAAGTACTTCTCCGAGAAGGGACGATAGAGGTGTACGGTGACAAGACCCACCTTCTTGCCCTGAGCCGTGAGGTAGTCGATCGACTCCTTGATGGTCTCGCAGACCGAGCCCATGGCAACGACGATCTGCTCTGCGTCGGCTGCACCGTAGTAGGTGAAGGGCTTGTACTCGCGGCCGGTAATCTTCGAAATCTCCTTCATCGCGTCGGCAACCATGTCGGGCACGGCGTCGTAGAACTTGTTCGAAGCCTCGCGGGTCTGGAAGTAGATGTCGGGGTTCTGGGCCGTACCGCGCGTTACGGGGTGCTCGGGGTTGAGCGCCGCAGCACGGAACGCTTTCAGAGCGTCGCGGTCGAGCATTGCGGTGAGAGCGGCCTCGTCGATGAGCTCGATCTTCTGAATCTCATGCGAAGTGCGGAAACCGTCGAAGAAGTGCAGGAACGGCACGCGCGCTTTGAGCGACACGATGTGCGCCACGCCCGCGAGGTCCATGACCTCCTGTACGGACGAGGTAGCCAGCATGGCGAAGCCGGTCTGACGAGCGGCCATGACATCCTGATGGTCGCCGAAAATCGACAGCGACTGGGCAGCCAGGGCACGGGCCGAAACGTGGAACACGCCCGGGAGCAGCTCGCCGGCGATTTTGTACATGTTGGGAATCATCAGCAGCAGACCCTGCGATGCGGTGAAAGTCGAGGTCAGAGCACCGCTCTGCAACGAGCCGTGAACGGCGCCGGCGGCACCGGCCTCCGACTGCATCTCTACGACCTTGACGGTCTCGCCGAAGATGTTCTTACGACCCTGGGCCGCCCACTCGTCGACAAGCTCGGCCATGGTCGACGACGGTGTGATCGGGTAGATCGCAGCTACCTCCGAGAACATGTAGGCTACATGTGCCGCAGCGTAGTTACCGTCGCATGTGATAAATTTTTTTTCTGCCATTTTTGTAAAAAAAATTTTAGATTGTATGTTTAAGCGTTGTGAAAATTTTCGAACGATTCACAATTAGCGACACAAAGGTAGAAAAAAAACGTAAAACAAGACTTATATTTATTGACAAATATATCGGATTTTTTGCTAACATGCAGGCCCGTATGCCCTCCGCACGGCGTCGGACCGAAGAGGCGCGGCACGACGGCAGGCGACGCACAAATGCACTCGCAGCGCGCACGAAGGCGGATTAGCGAGGTGCGGCAGACGCCGATTCGACATGCGAATTGCAGCGATACGCGAAAATTGAGTACCTTTGCGGCGGGAAACGACAAAATACCTATGATTACATACAAGGAACACACTCTGGACAACGGGCTGCGCGTGGTGGTGAACCGCGACCGGCAGTCGAAGCTCGCCGCGGTGAACATTCTCTACCGCGTAGGGGCGCGCGACGAGAACCCCGAACGCACGGGCTTCGCCCATCTGTTCGAGCATCTGATGTTTCGCGGAACTCGCCGCGTGAAGCACTTCGACGAGCCGGTGCAGATGGCGTGCGGCGACAACAACGCATTCACGAACAACGACTACACCGATTTTTACATAACCCTGCCCAAGGACAACATCGAAACCGCCCTATGGCTCGAAAGCGACCGCATGACGGGACTCGACATCACGCCTCGCAAGCTCGCCGCCGAAAAGCGCGTGGTAATCGAGGAGTTCAAGGAGCGATACCTCAACCGCCCCTACGGCGACCGCGCCATGCTGCTGCGCAGCCTCGCATACGAGGTGCACCCCTACCGCTGGTCGACAATCGGGCTTACGCCCGACCACATAGCCTCGGCGTCGCTCGACGAGGTACGCGACTTCTACCGCCGCCACTACCACCCCTCGAACGCCATACTCTCCGTCTCGGCCGACATCGACGAAGAGCGAATATTCCGTCTGGCCGAGAAGTGGTTCGGCGACATAGCCGACACGCCGCACCGCCCCGTCGTGCGCCCCGAGGAGCCGGAACAGACCGCCGAACGCCGGCTCGTCGCAGAACGCGACGTACCCGCGACGGCACTCTGCATGGCATTCCATATCGGCGGCCGCACGTCGCGCGACTTCTTCCTCGGCGACCTGACCTCGGACATTCTCGCCGGCGGCGACTCGGCACGTCTCTACGAACGTCTGGTAAAGCGCGAACGGATATTTTCGAGCGTGAACGCCTACGTCACGGGCGACATGGAACCCGGACTCTTCATCTTCACCGGGCAGCTGCTGCCGGGCGTCGGCGAAGAGCGCGCCGAGGAGGCCATGTGGGGCGAAATCGAGCGGTTGAAGAGCGAACGCGCAGGCTCCTACGAGCTCGACAAGGTGCGCAACAAGTTCGAAGCCAACACACTGTTCGGCGAGCTGAACGTGATGAACAAGGCTATGAATCTCGGATTTTACGCCGCGGCCGGCGACCTCGCGCTCGTGAACCGCGAGACCGAAATCTACCGTTCGCTCGATGCCGATGACATAGCCGACTACGCCGCACGCATATTCCGCCGCGAGAAGTGTTCAACCCTTATTTACAGAGCCGCACAACAATGAAACGAAGACCCGAACTCATAACGCCGGCAACGCTCGACGTTCCCGCATACGCCACCCTCGCCCTCCCGAACGGAGTGAACATACACACAGTCCCGTGCGACGATTGCAGCGTGGTGCGATTCTCGTTCGTCTTCCGCGCCGGAACAGCCGCGCAGAGCGTTCCGTTCGCGGCATCGGCCACGGCCAACATGCTCTGCGAAGGCACGGAGCGCTACACATCCCAGCAGGTGGCCGAACGGCTCGACTACCTCGGGTCGTACTTCGACGTCAACGTCGACCGCGACTGCGTCTACATAAGCTTCTGCTCGCTATCGCGCTTCTTCGCCGAGACGCTCGACGTGGCCGAACAGATTCTGCTGCACCCGACATTCCCCGAAGAGGAGCTGCGCACCTACGCCGCCAAACGCCGCCAGCGGCTCGAAGTCGACCGCATGCAGGTGGACGTACTGGCTCGCGAGGAGCTGGCACGATGTCTCTTCGGCGAGGAGCATCCCTACGGAAAGATATCGCCCGAAAGCGCCTACGACACACTGCGGCGCGACGACATCGAGAGCCACTACCGCCGCTTCTACACGGCCGAGCGCTGCTTCGTCGTATGCAGCGGCCGCGTGGGCGACGAGGAGCTGCGCGCCGTGAGCCGCATAGCCTCCGCTCTGCCCCGCGGCTCGGCGGCGGAGACACCTTTCCCGCAGGCATGCACACGGCACGAGAGCCGCATCGTGCGCGAGGGGGCCGTGCAGTCGTCGATACGCATGGGGCGGCGTTTATTCACGCGCATGCACCCCGACTTCACTGGAATGCAGGTCGTCGCCACGGCGCTCGGCGGCTACTTCGGCTCGCGGCTGATGCAGAATCTGCGCGAGCGCAACGGCTTCACCTACGGCGTAGTCGCCGCCATGGTCAACTTCGAGCGCGAGGGTTACTTCGCCATCGCCACGCAGGTGGGAGCCGACGCTACGGAGCGCGCCGTGGAGGAGATTCTGCGAGAAACGGAGCTGCTCGGACGCGAACCCATGCCCGCGGCGGAGCTCGACATGGTGCGCAACATGATGACCGGCGAGATGATGCGAATACTCGACGGGCCGTTCGGCATCGCCGACGTGACGATAGAGAACATCCTCTGCGGCACCGACAACGACGTCGTGGAGCGCAATCTGCGCCTGATTCGCGAGATAACGCCCGAACGCGTATGCGAACTCGCCGCCCGCTACCTGCGACCGGACGACATCGTCAGGGTCATAGCGGGCCCCGGCGACCGATGAGCGGACAATCGGTCGCTTCTCGGGTATAGGGGCAGATACGAACTGCCGCCCCTATACCCGAAAAGCGGCTGGACGAAATTCCGATATTATTCGAAAGAGTGCACCCGAAAACAATCCATGTGCAACGGAGGCGGGGGTGGGTGACGAAAATCCGAAGAGATATGCGAAAAAAGAGAAAGAGACGAAGCTATGCTTCGTCTCTTTCTTGGTAGCGGGGGAAGGACTCGAACCTCCGGCCTTCGGGTTATGAGCCCGACGAGCTGCCAACTGCTCCACCCCGCGATGTATCTTTAACATTCGTGATGTTTCCCGTTTGCGAGTGCAAAGATAATGCAATTTTCGCAATCTGCAAAACTTTTCAGCTTTTTTTTGTGATTTTATCCCGAAAATCGCAAATTATTCCTATTTTTGTATGTTTTTGTACAACAGAAAATCTCATACCATATGAAACTATTACGAACAATCGCCATGTTTTGCGCCCTGCTCTGCATGGCTACGGCGCAGGCGCAGGACAATCCCGTGAAATGGTCGACCGGCGTCGAGCACCTCGGCGGCGCAGACTATCGCGTGACGCTCACGGCCAGAATAGCCGACGGCTGGCACATATACGACCTCGGCCCATACGAGGTCGGCCCGAATCCCACCGTCGTGACATTCAAGGCCGAGGGTGCGGCAATCGAGGGCGAAATGAAGATGCTCGACAAGGCGCACAAATACTACGATGACATCTTCATGACCGAAATCGGCACGTTCGAGAAACGGGCGCGCTTCGCGCAGAACGTCCGTCTGACGGCCGACAAGGCGACAATCGCGATCGATGTCGAGTGGATGGCCTGCAACGACCAGAGCTGCATGCCCACCGAAGACAAGACGCTGACGGTCGCAATAGAGAGCACTCCTGCGGCTGCGGAACTGCCGGCAAATGGCTCCGCAGCGAAAGAGCAGCCCGAACAGATGAAGCTCCCCGCAATCGAGAAGATTGCGGAAACCGCCTCTGCGCCCGAAGGGACTGCCGGCGAACCGGCAGCCGAAACAGCCGCTGCCGATACGCATGCCGAAGAACCGGCTGCGACGAAAGCAGCCGCAGGCGGCGGTTCGCTCTGGGGACTCATTATAGAGGCTGTACTCTGGGGATTCGCGGCACTGCTCACACCATGCGTGTTCCCCATGGTGCCG
This sequence comes from uncultured Alistipes sp., assembly GCA_947174295.1. GTDB lineage: Bacteria > Bacteroidota > Bacteroidia > Bacteroidales > Rikenellaceae > Alistipes. The sequence goes on from CAMWIG010000123.1 coordinate 5,680, forward strand.
ATGACCGTTTCGTTCTTCCTCAAAGGCGAGGGCGGCCCGGCCCGCGGCCGTCTGCGCGCAGCGCTGTACGGTCTGTTCATCGTGCTGCTCTACACCGTGCCCATCGCCGCGATAATACTCATCACACGCATCGTGGGCGGCGACACCGTCACGGCCGACATATTCAACTGGCTGGCGACGCACTGGCTGCCGAACATTCTGTTCTTCATAGTGTTCATGGTCTTCGCCGCATCGTTCTTCGGCGCATTCGAAATCACCATGCCATCGTGGCTGGTCAACAAGAGCGATTCGAAGGCCGACACCAAGGGCATAGGCGGCATATTCTTCCTCGCTCTCACGCTCGTGCTCGTATCGTTCTCCTGCACGGGCCCGATAGTCGGCTCGGTACTCATCAAGTCGACGTCGGGCGAATTCTGGACGCCGATAATCACCATGCTGGCATTCTCGCTGGCGTTCGCACTGCCCTTCACGCTGTTCGCCGTATTCCCGTCGCTGCTCAAATCGCTGCCGTCGAACGGAGGATGGCTCAACTCGGTGAAGGTCGTAATCGGATTCGTCGAGGTAGCGCTCGGATTCAAGTTCCTCTCGGTCGCCGACCAGACATACCAC
>CAMWIG010000124.1 GCA_947174295.1 uncultured Alistipes sp.
GTATAAAATTTGCAACACGCAAATGTGCAAGTTGCAAATATGTTGCAAAAATCCCGAATCTGATGGAAAATCAAAGAATGAATAAAGACAGATGTTTGTTGCTTAATAAATTGATAATCAATAATATTTATTGCATCTTCTTTGTCTTTTGTTTTATTAGGTTACTTTCCGATGCAGAACTTGGAGAAGATATTGCGGAGGATGTCGTCGGAGGTGATTTCGCCGGTGATGGTGCCGAGGTGGTGGATGACGGAACGGATATCTTCGCTCAGAAGGTCGGCCGGAAGGTCGGCGGCGAGTGCTTCGAGTGCCTGCGCGAGGGATTCGCCAGCCGCGGCGAGTGCTTCGCGGTGACGTGCGGAGGATACGATTGCGTCGCCGGCATAGAGTGCGCGGGTGTCGACGCTCGCGCTCAGTGCCGATATCAGATTGTCTATACCTTCGCCGTTGAGCGCGGATATTCTGACCTCGGGAGTTCGACCGAAGCTGTTTGTCGCCTGGGTGCGTTCGCCGATGTCGCCGCCGCAGAGGGCCGGGATGCCGGACGCAGTGCCGGAGTGCCGGGTGGAATCCCCGGCCGAACGTTCTGCGGCGGGGTCTGCCGTGTTATTCTCGATATCCGATGCCATTGCCGTGCGGTTTCGTGCGGCGTATGTACTGTTGGGGCAGGATTCGTCGTCGGGTGCGGATTCCGTCGTATGGGCGTCGGCCGTGTGCTGTTGTGCAGCCGATATGTCGCGACCGATGAGGTCTATTTTGTTGATTACGGTAATCAGACGCTGGTCGTCGTGCAGTGCTACCGGCTCGGGCGAATTACCGGGAGTTGTCAGACTGATTACGATGTTGGCGCGGGATATGGCGTCGCGAGTGCGTTCGATGCCGAGTGCTTCGAGACGGTCGTCGGTGTCGCGTAGACCTGCGGTGTCGATGAAACGGAACGTCACGCCGTCGATGTTCATGCGTTCCTCGACCGTGTCGCGCGTCGTGCCGGCGATGTCGGAGACCATGGCGCGCTCCTCGCCCAGCAGACGGTTCAGGAGCGTGCTTTTGCCGGCGTTCGGAGCGCCGACGATGGCCACGGCGACGCCCTCCTTTATGGCGTTGCCGAGCGTGAACGAGCCGGTCAGCCGGTCGATTTCGACCGCAATCTCCTGCATCGTGCGGCGCAGCTCCGCGCGGTCGGCGAAAGCCACGTCCTCCTCCGAGAAGTCGAGTTCGAGTTCGAGCAGCGAGGTGAGCCGCAGCAGCCGGTCGCGCAGGTCGTGCAGCGATTCGGAGTAGGCGCCGCGCATCTGCGTCGAGGCCATGGCGTGCGCAGCCCGCGAGTCGGCAGCTATCATGTCGGCAACGGCTTCGGCCTGCGAGAGGTCGATGCGTCCCGCGAGGAATGCGCGGGCCGTGAACTCGCCCGGCGTGGCCAGACGAGCTCCGGCGGCGGTGAGCAGACGCAGAATCTCCGATACGATGTATTGCGAGCCGTGGCACGATATCTCGACCGAGTCCTCGCCTGTGTAGGAGTGTGGAGCCCGGAACAGCGACACCACGACATCGTCGACCGTGCGCTCTCCGTCGACTATCCGGCCGTAGTGCAGCGTCGCAGGTGCGGCGTCGGCCAGCGCCCTGCGGCCGCGGAATACCGCGTCGGCGCACTCCACGGCGCGTGCGCCGCTGAGACGTATGATGCTCAGCGCTCCGCCCGGAGCTGTCGCGGGGGCGGCTATCGTATCGTTGTCGCCGAACATCAGCGTGTGCGTTCTATGCGCAGAATCTGACCTTCGCGTATGCGGTCGGCGCTGCGCAGTTTGTTCCAGCGCATGAGCGACGAGACGCTGACGCCGTGCTTGCGGGCTATTGCGCCGAGCGTGTCGCCGCGCTTCACGCGGTATGTCGTGGCCGACGATTCGCGGCGTTTCTTGTCGAGATTCGCGGGGTTTATGTACTCTTTCAGATATGTCGAATCCTTGGCCATAATCTCCGTTTCGTTGGCGATGTACTGCGCCACGCAGCTCTGCGGCAGCGTGAGCGGGTAGGGACGTTGCGATGCGGGGATTATGTCGAGCCTATACTGCGGATTGAGGGCGCGGAGCGTTTCGAGCGGGCAGTCGATGGTCGACGACACCTGCTCGAAGTGCATGATGCGACTCACGCGCACGGTGTCGGTGGCGAGGGGCAGCGGTGCGGGCTGTATGTCGATGTTGTGGTAGCGGTGGTAGTGGTAGGCGTATGTCGCGGCGATGAATGCCGGCACGTAGCCGCGTGTCTCGCGAGGCAGGAAGTCGTAGATGTCCCAGAATGTGCGGCAGTTGCTGCCGGCGCGCGCTATGGCCTTGTTGACGTTGCCCGGGCCGCAGTTGTATGCGGCGATGGCGAGCGTCCAGTCGCCGAACATGTCGTAGAGTTCGCTCAGGAAGCGGCATGCGGCGCGCGTCGAGGTCGCGGGGTCGCGGCGCTCGTCGATCAGAGAGTTGATTTCCAGTCCGTAGCTCTTGCCGGTCGAGGGCATGAACTGCCAGAGACCCGTGGCTCCCACGCGCGATACGGCCGTGGGCGAGAGGGCCGACTCGATGACCGGCAGCATGCGCAGCTCTATGGGCATCTCCTGCCGTATGAGCTCGTCCTCGATCATCGGGAAGTAGTACTGCGCCAGACTCAGGATGCGGCCTATGGGGCTGTATGCACCTTCGGTGTAGCGGACGATGTAGTTCTTCACGATGGGATTGTAGGGGAGCTGCACGGGCGAAACGAGCTCGCGCAGACGGCGCTCGTAGACCGAATCGGGCAGCGAGGCGGACGGTATGTCGGAGGTGTCGACGCTGATGAAGCGGTCGAAATAGTCGGAGTAGGACTCTGCGATGTTGCGCTCGTACCACTCGGCGATTATCACGTCGCGCTCCGATGCCGGGCGGTTCAGTGCGAGGGTGTCGGCGTAGACTCTCGGGGCGGGCTCGGCCGGAGCCTCCTGCTCGGGGCACACCTCGACCTCGACGGGCTGTTGTTCGACCTGCTCGGTAGGAGCATTGCGGCGGTTTCGTTTTTTCTTTTTCGATGCGGCGTCGGCCGGCACGAGCGGCATGCACGCCAGCAGAAGCGCTGCCGCGCAAATGGAAATGTTATGTATGTTCTTCATTATCAAAAGTTAACACTGATATTAAAGCCGTACATCGGGCGGTGTCCTCCCACCGAGGGTACGTAGTTGTAGTCGACCATCGGCTCTATGTTCATCGTCAGGTCGTCCGATATGTCGTAGTCGCGCAGGTGCGCGTCGACGTGCGCGTCGATGATTTGCAGGATGTAGATGCCTGCCGTTATTATTATGCAGAGGTCGCGGTTGCGGCGGTAGGAGTCTTTCAGGTTTTTGAGGAACGACGTCGAGTATCGTCCGCGGAACTCGTCGGTCGGGCCGTCGGGATACTTGTCGGGATTCGTTTCGTAGTCGGCCAGCAGGTGGTATGCCTTCTGGAACCTCTGGTATCCGCGGTTGTTCCAGTCGATGCAGTAGATTAGCGAGGCGAATCCTCCCACGACGAAGGGCACTTTCCAGTAGCTGCGGTTGTAAATCTGTCCCGCACCGGGGCATATCGTCGAGAGCGTGGTTGCCTTCTTGACGTCCGACACTTCGTTGGTGCTGTAATTCACGGCCGCGTCGCCGAGGAAGTAGATGTACGACGCTATCATGGCGCCGAGATATATCTCCCGACGGGTATTCGAACGTATCATCTTGGTTTGCAGTGCGTCGAGCTGCTCGGTGCGCATCAGTCCGTCGTTGGTCAGAAGGTCGTACTCCTTTTTCAGGGGGCGGTATTTGTTGTTCTCGTGTATGAACATGCCGAGCGAGGTTCCGACCAGACCGTACAGCACCGGCAGCTTCCAGTACTGCTTGTTGTAAATCTGTCCGTAGCCGGGAAGTACGGCCGATACCCAGCACACCTTCGACAGCGACATCGAGTCGGGCATAAGCCTGCTGCCGAAACTTCGCGATTTCAGCGGCGGGTCGCTGAGCTGACTGCCGAGCATGTCGGCGACCCGGGCGAGAGAATCCGTTCCGGCGACTGCGGCCGCGGCGAGCGAGTCCGCCGCGAGGATTTCCGATGCCGTGCGCAGCGAGTCCGCTGTGTCGGGCAGTGCCGCCGCAAAAAGCGAGTCGGCCGCCGTCGCGAGCAGCGAATCGGTGCGCATGACGAGCGAATCGGCCGAAGCCGTTAGCAGCGAGTCGGGGCGTGCGGCTACCGAATCGGGCCGCATCTCCATCACGCCGCCCGATACCAGACGGCGGCTGCCGCGGTATCGCTGCAAGACGGACGACTCCTGCGCCGACGTCTCGACGACGGCGAGAAGCGACAGCAGCAGTGCGCATACGATGCCTGTTCCGTGTAGGGCTCTCATTCTGCGAATCGTTTGTTAGCCGCGCCGCTCGAAGCGCTCGATGAACTCCTCGATTTCGCGGTCGGACGAGAATCCTATGGTGATTCTGCCGCCCTCGCCGCTTTTGGTGCGCTTGATGCTTATGTTCTGGGAGAATACCCCCTCCAACTTCTCTACCAGACGCAGATAGGAGTCGGGATATGCCTCCTCTTCGATGCTCTCTGCTGTCGGTTCCGATGCCGACGCCTTCTCGGCCGCGATGCGTGCCAGCTCCTCGGCCTGACGCACCGACAGCGCCTTTTTCACGCACTTGCGCAGCATCCACATCTGTTTTTCGGCCGGCAGCGCGGCTATCGCCTTGGCGTGACCCATGGATATGACACCCTCTTTCAGCGCGAGCTGCACCTCGGCCGGAAGTTTGAGCAGACGCATGTAGTTCGAGACCGTCGAACGCTTCTTGCCGACCTTCTCCGAGAGGGCCTCCTGCGTGAGACCGCACTCCTCGACCAGCCGTTGCAGGCCGAGCGCTATCTCTATGGCGTTGAGGTCCTGGCGCTGGATGTTCTCCACGAGGGCCATGGCATGCAGATTTTCGTCGTCCACGTCGCGGATGTAGGCCGGCAGCGAGTCGAGCCCGGCGCGCCGGGCGGCGCGCCAGCGGCGTTCGCCGCTGATTATGATGTATTTGCCGTCGTCGGTGCGCTTTACCGTCACGGGCTGGATAACGCCTAACTGACGAATCGAATCGGTCAGTTCGTCGAGCGCCTCCTCGTCGAACGCCGCACGCGGCTGCGTCGGGTTGGGCACTATGTCGGCGACGGAGATCTCCGCCATTTCGCTCATCGGTTTCAGGTGCGCATCTATCGCACCGCTGCCGAATATGGCATCCAGGCCGCGGCCTAATCCTTTCTGTTTCATATCTGTCGTGTTGTCGTTACTTCTTCGTTTTCTGGCGGTTGCGCTTCAAGAACTCGCGAGCGAGAGTCAGATAGTTTTCCGACCCGGTCGCGCTCGCATCGTAGAGCATCACGGGTTTTCCGTGCGAGGGTGCCTCTCCCAAACGTATGTTGCGCTGGATTATTGTGTCGAATGCCAGCGGGCCGAAGTGTTCGCGCACCTCGGCGGCGACCTGGTTGTTCAGGCGGTTGCGCATGTACATTGTCAGCAGGAATCCCTCGATTTTGAGCGACGGGTTGAGTCCCGACTGTATTTTGCGAATGGTGTTCAGCAGCTTGCTCAGTCCTTCAAGCGCCAGGTATTCGCACTGCACGGGGATGAGCACCGTGTCGGCCGCCGTCAGAATGTTGACCGTGGTGTATCCGAGCGAGGGTGAGCAGTCGATGAATATGTAGTCGTAGTCGTCGCGCAGCTCGCCGATGATTTTCTTCATCACGAAGTGGGAATCCTCCCTGCCTGCGAGCTCCGTTTCCGCCGCCACCAGGTCGATCGACGAGGGCAGCACGCGCAGATTCTTGATGTCGGGCGATTGTAGAATCACTTCGGAGGGCTTGCGCGCACCCGAAATGCACTCGTAGACACCCGGCAGCTCGATGTCGAATCCGAGTCCCGACGTGGCGTTCGCCTGCGGGTCGGCATCGACGAGAAGCACTTTTTTCCCGAGTATTGCCAGCGATGCGGCGAGATTTATCGCCGTGGTGGTCTTTCCTACTCCGCCTTTCTGATTGGCCAGCGCTATGATTTTTCCCATAATCAACTTTTCCGTTTTTAATGTTCCGCGCCCGGTCGCTCCTCGGCGCCGCACGGAGCCGTCCGCGCTGCGCCGCCGGTGGAAAACCGTGCAGACGGAACGTGCAATATTTTGCAAAATTAGTGTTTTTCTTCGAAAATCCCGCCGCCCCGCCCCGAAATTTGCGTTTATTTGCCGAAATAAACATCG
>CAMWIG010000125.1 GCA_947174295.1 uncultured Alistipes sp.
GCATTCAGCGAAGGATGGAACCGCGCCACACGCGACATCGAGCTGGAACGTCAGGGAATCGAGCATAAGAGCATGCTGTTCTCGGTGAGGCCGTCGGTATTCGGCGGATGGGTGGGGCTCGAATCGGATTTCGAGCACATAGGCTTGCGTGCCAACGTCTGCGAAGCGCTGGTGGACGTGGAAATCACCGACTGCACGAAGGCCGACAGCGACACGGTGGCGCTCCTGACACGCTACTACAACCTGACGGCATATATCGAATTAGCTCGGATGTTCGCGTGGCTGGCCATACTGATTCTCTCGGCCTGCATAATCAACTCGCTGCGCAAGAGCATCCGCGACGGCCGCACGCTCGCCGACAGCAACATCACGCTGACGCGCATAATCGGCATACTCATCATAGCCGCCGAGCTGCTCTCGGCGTGGGAGCTGCACACAGGACACACCGCCGTCGGCGAAATCATGCGTGCCGGCACTACGCTGAGCGTCGAGTCGACATTCCCGGTCGATTACAGCAACCTTGTATTCGGTCTTCTGGTTATCTTCGCCGCCGAGGTGTTCGCCATCGGAGCACGCCTCAGCGAAGAGCAGGAGTACACCATATAATATTGAAAGAGATGAACATAACGATACAAACGATTCACTCGGGGGGGGGTAAGTCATGGCGATAATAATCAACATAGACGTGATGATGGCCAAACGGAAGATGTCGCTCGGCGAGTTGTCGGAGCGCGTGGACATTACCCCCGCGAACATGTCGATACTCAAAAACGGCAAGGCCAAGGCCGTCCGTTTCTCGACGCTCGAAGCCATTTGCCGCGTGCTCGACTGCCAGCCGGGAGACATAATCGAATACCGCCCCGACGAGAACGAAGAACAATAAACATTACAATACAAACTCACTAAACAAATTCCACTATGAAAAGGTTAATGATGACGGCAGCGGCCCTCGTGCTCGCAGCCACCGCAGCCTTCGCGCAGTTGAATCCCTACGAGCCTATTGCCGCCGACAAGGAGCTCCGCACGGGTCGACTCGACAACGGCATGACTTATTACCTGCGCCACAACGAAAAGCCGAAAGGTCAGGCGGATTTCTACATCCTCCACAATGTCGGTGCGATTCAGGAAAACGACTCCCAGCAGGGTCTGGCTCACTTCCTCGAACACATGGCCTTCAACGGCACGAAGAATCTTCCCGACAAGATGCTCATCCAGTACCTCGAAAAGGTCGGCGTGAAGTTCGGCGCGAACCTCAATGCCGGAACATCGTGGGACTACACCATCTACAACATGAGCGACGTGCCGACTTCGCGTCAGGGCATCGTCGACACGGCGCTTCTCATCCTGCACGACTGGTCGCAGTTCATCACCCTCGACCCTAAGGAGATCGACAACGAGCGCGGCGTCATCATGGAGGAGCTCCGCACCCGCGACGGCGCGCAGTGGCGCTCGACCATCAAGATGTTGCAGGCCGTGGGCAAGGGCACGAAGTATGCCGAGCGCAACCTCATCGGCTACCTCGACGGTTTGAAGTCGTTCGGCCACGACCAGCTCGAAGAGTTCTACCACACATGGTATCGCCCCGACTATCAGGCGGTAATCGTCGTCGGTGACATCGACGTCGACGCTGTGGAAGCTCAAATCAAGAGCCTCATGTCCGACATTCCGGCTCCGGCGGCCGACGCTCCCCAGAAGGAGTACTACACCGCTCCCGACAACGACGCCCCCATCGTGTCGATTAACACCGACCCCGAGATGATGGCCTCCTACATCCAGCTCTTCATCAAGCGTCCGGCCCTGCCGAACGAGGCCAACGGCGTGGTTTACGGCCGCATGCTCGAAATCATGACCGACTACATCTCGACCATGGAGAACTCGCGTCTGAGCGACATCTCGATGAAGCCCGACGCTCCGTTCATCAGCGCCTCGATGTTCGACGGCAGCATCGGCATCATGCCGACGGTCGACATGACCCAGTTCTTCGTGCGCACCGAGGACGGCAAGCTCCTCGAAGGCTTCGAGGCCGTGTATGCCGAGATGGAGAAGATTCGCCGCTTCGGCTTCACCGACGGTGAGTACGAGCGCGCGCAGAACGACCTGATGCGTGCCGCCGAGCAGCACTACGCCAACCGCAACGACCGCCGCAACTCGGAGTATGTAGACATGTACGTCAAGAACTATCAGAACAACTCTCCCGTGCCCGACGCCGAGACCGAGTGGCAGCTCGACAGCATGCTCATCAAGTCGATTCCGCTGGAACAGCTCAACATGATTGCCTCGCGTCTGATTGTCCCGACGAATCAGGTAATCGTGGTCAACGCTCCCGAGAAGGAGGGCATCGCCAATCCGACCGAGGAGCAGATTCTCGCCTCGATAGTCAAGATTCAGAACGCCGAGTTGGAGGCTTACGAGGATACCACGGTCAAGGAGCCGCTGATTGCCGACGAGAGCCAGCTCAAAGGTTCGGCCGTGAAGAAGGTCGCACAGAACGACGTGCTCGGCACGACGGAGTGGACGCTCAAAAACGGCATCCGCATCCTCGTCAAGCCCACCGACCTGAAAGCCGACGAGGTCATCATGACGGCCAAGACGCTGGGCGGTCTGTCGAACCTCGACAACACCGACTACTACACCGGCGACTTCCTCCCCTACTTCGTGGCTTACGGCGGCGTGTCGAAGTTCTCGGCCAACGACCTGCGCAAGCAGCTCTCCGGCAAGAGCGCCAACGTCATGCCCTACACCGCCGACTACGAACACGGCATGCAGGGTCAGTGCTCGCCCAAGGATTTGGAGACGATGCTCCAACTGCTCTACCTGCGCTTCACCGCTCCCCGCTTTACGGAGGATGACAGCAACACGCTGATGCGCAACTTCCGCGCTCAGGTGGAGAACCTCCGTTCGAATCCCGACGTGAAGTTCGAGGAGGAGTTCAACAAGGTGCTCTACAACGACAACTTCCGCCGTCAGATAATCTCCGCCGAGGTGCTCGACATGGTCGACTTCAACCGTCTGCAAGCCGTGCACGACCAGCTCTTCTCTGGCGCCAACAGCTTCACGTTCACCTTTGTCGGCAATGTCGACATGGAGACGCTGAAACCTCTGGTCGAGAAGTATATCGGTTCGCTGCCCGTACAGAAGAAGCTCTGCAACTACGCCGACGACGGAGTGAAGACCGTCAAGGGCAATGTCGACTACGCATTCCGCACCCCGATGCAGCAGCCCAAGGTATCGGTTCGCTACTATCTGTCGGGCGACTGCGACTACTCCATCGAGAACCGCATGAAGATGACCTACCTCACGCAGGCGCTCTCGTCGCGCTACCTCGAATCGGTTCGCGAGGAGAAGGGCGGTTCCTACGGTGTGCAGGTCTACGGTTCGTCGAAAATCATTCCCGAGCAGACCTACGGCATGACCATAGCATTCGACACCAACGAGGAGATGGCCGACGAGCTGTGCGAGGTAATCCTCGCCGAGCTCGACAAGATGGCAGCCGAAGGCCCCATCGACGAGGATTTCAACAAGACCCGCGAGTTCCTGAACAAGAACTGGAACAACACTCTCGAAGAGAACGCCGGCTGGGTCCGCTACATCGACGAGTACTACTTCAACGGTCTCGACTACATCTCCAACTACCAGAACACGCTCAACGCCACGACGCAGCAGGATGTGCGCGACTTCATGCGCAAGATGCTCGCCGACGGCAATGTGGTGAAGGTGGTCATGCGTCCCGAGGCTGCCGAAGCCGAATAATCGGCGCACAACACCCCGATACGACGGAGCCGGACTCGTGAAAAGAGTCCGGCTCTGTTGCATATATGCCCAATTGTGAGTACTTTTGCAGCGGTATAGCAACATAGATTCACTGTCATAATATGCAAAGCAATTTGAAATTCGTCGCCCGCATCTACCTCAAACTCGCGGCACTCGCCATGGCGACAGGCGCACTGACGCGTATCGTCCTGCTGTTCAATTCGCAGACGACCGACATCGGTTTTTCGGCCGGCGAATGGCTCGAAGTCTTTCTGCTGGGAGCCGTCAACGACCTGTGCGCCATAACGCTCGGCTTCGTGTTCATGATGCTCTTCACGGCCAGCATCTCCGATGCCAAATACCGCAAACCCTACGGCTACTTCCTGCTCGGCGCTCTCGTCGCGGCTCTCGTCTACGTGACGTGCTTCAATACCGTATTCGACGAGTACGGCAGCGTCGTGCCGCGCATCGCGGCGGGCATTCTGGGCTTCTGCGCCGCGCAGTTCGCGCTGAAACTCTTCGTGCCGCGCGTGCGCAAATCGTGGACGACAGCATGGTTCTGCATCCTGACGACGATATACGTCGGCTCGATTGTGCTGAACGCCGTGTGCGAGGTGGTGTTTTGGAGCGAGTTCGGCGTGCGCTACAACTTCATCGCCGTCGACTATCTGGTCTACACCAACGAGGTCGTGGGCAACATCATGGAGTCCTACCCCATCGGCATCATGACGCTCGGGCTTATGCTCGTCACCATCGTCATCACGTGGTTTCTCTTCCGTCGCGACATGCCTGAATCCACGCAGCTCGCCGCGGGCGGATGGCGCCTCGCCGCACTGCCGGCATACGCCGCAGCGGCTGCCGCTGCGTTCGGCATCATGCAGTTCAACGTCCGTTTTCAGGATAGCCCCAACGTATATGTCAACGAGTTGCAGGCCAACGGCGCCTACAAGTTCTGCGACGCATTCGTGAAGAACGAGCTCGACTACAAGCAGTTCTACATCACCCTGCCCGACAGTGAAGCCGCAGCCCGCATACACGCCGAGTACGGCAGCACCGGCGACAACCTGCACCGCGTCATGAGCGACCGCGAGGAACGCCGGCCGAACATAGTGCTGATAACCGTCGAATCGCTCTCGGCATCGTTCATGGAGCGTTTCGGCAACACCCGGCAGCTCACGCCCCGCTTCGACGAACTCTGCACTCAGGGCCTGGCGTTCGACAACATCTACGCCACGGGCAACCGCACGGTCCGCGGTCTTGAAGCCGTGACGCTGTCGCTCCCGCCATGCCCCGGCCAGAGCATCATCAAGCGTCCGAACAACGGCGGCATGCACTCCACGGCCGAGATTCTGCGGGACAAAGGCTACTCGACGACATACTTCTACGGCGGCAACGCCTACTTCGACAACATGGAGACCTTCTTCGGCGGCAACGGCTACGAAATCGTCGACCAGAAGTGCTACACGCCCGACGAAATCACCTTCGCCAACATTTGGGGCGTCTGCGACGAGGACTCCTACGACAAGGCGCTGAAAGTCCTCGGCGAGAAGGCAGCTTCGGGCCAGCCGTTCTTCGCCCACATCATGAGTGTGAGCAACCACCGCCCCTACACCTACCCGGCAGGCCGCATCTCGATTCCCAACGACGCCAAATCGCGCGCCGGAGGAGTCATGTACAGCGACTACGCTCTGGGCGAATTCATCGCCAAGGCACGCCGGCAGCCGTGGTTCGACAACACGGTGTTCCTAATCACGGCCGACCACTGCGCCTCTTCGGCCGGAAAGACCGAGATTCCGCTCGCCAAGTATCGCATTCCGGCGCTGATTTACAGCCCGGCATTCGTCGAACCCGCCGCAGTCGAGACCATGGCATCGCAAATAGACCTCATGCCGACGCTCTTCGCACTGCTCGGGATGGAGTACGACTCGCATCTCTACGGCAAGAACATTCTCGCCGACGACTTCCGCGAACGCGCCTTCATCGCCACGTATCAGGATTTGGGGTATCTCGACGGCGACACGTTCACCGTGCTGTCGCCCGTATGCCGCGTCACGCAGTATCGAGTCGTACCGACCGACGACGACCCCTACAATGTCGTACCGCTCGACACCGTCGACGAAGAGATGCTGCACCGCGCCATAAGCTACTATCAGACCTCCGGCATGTGGAACAATAGGTAAATCGCCGCCGCATAAATCACGAACAAAGCCTCGATTTTCATCGAGGCTTTGTTCGTATAAGCAAAAAGAGCCGTGGCTATCGAACCGCCTTTCGGAATTCGCCTCAAAACCCGGCAGATTTATCAATTAGTAATATTCGATTTCATTCCTCCAGTTCTCGACTCGGCATAGTCCGAACTCCGTTCGACTCTGCGCTCAGCTTATCGAAAACATTTGGAGTGACGCAGACGACGAGCGATTACAATATTTATAATTACTTCATTAATAA
>CAMWIG010000126.1 GCA_947174295.1 uncultured Alistipes sp.
ATGTCGACGCGTTCGTCGGCCGATTTCCGCTGCAAAGTCGTTGAGATGCTCTTCGACGGCATGCTGCTGCGCTTCGGCAACGACGAGGTGTGGGTCGGCATGCTCGGACGCTTCAACGCCTCGAATCTGCTGGCGGTCTACTCCGCGGCGCTCTCGCTCGGCGCCGACCGTTCGGAGGTGCTGCGTGCCATGAGCGCCCTGCATTCGGTCTCGGGGCGTTTCGAGTACCTGCGCGCCGCCGACGGCACGACGGCGATAGTCGACTACGCCCACACGCCCGACGCTCTGCTGAACGTCATCCGCACGATAGAGGAGATTCGCACCCCGTCGCAGAAGCTCATCGTCGTCTGCGGCTGCGGCGGCGACCGCGACCGCAGCAAGCGTCCCGAGATGGCGCAGATAGCCGTGCAGCACGCTTCGACGGCGATATTCACCTCCGACAACCCTCGCACCGAGGACCCCGATGCGATTCTCGCCGACATGATTGCGGGGCTCACGCCGGGCGACCGCTATCTGAAAATCGCCGACCGCGCCGAGGCCATCAAGACCGCCGCGATGCTCGCCGCCCCGGGCGACATAATCCTCGTGGCGGGCAAGGGACACGAGACCTACCAGATTATCGGCACGGAGAAACACCGTTTCGACGACCGCGAGCAGATAGCGAAAGCCTTTGAAATTCAAAATTCAAAATGCAAAATTCAAAATTAATCCGGCGGCGACGGCACGACACAGTCCGCAAGCGGCTATTGTCGGAAGTTCGTCCGTCAGCCCCAAAATTAGGAATATATTTTACAGAATTACAGCGCCGAACTTTTCGGTATGAAAGGCGGCGCAACAGTGACAAACCGACAGATTAACGCAACCCGACAATTCATCATTCAATTTTGAATTTAACATGTTATACCATCTTTTCCGTTACTTGGACATCCGCTACGACCTTCCCGGCGCCGGAATGTTTCAATACATATCGTTCCGTGCGGCGTTGGCCGTCATCATAGCCCTGCTGGTCGGCATCATCTTCGGCCGCCGCATAATCGACTTCCTGCGCCGCAAGCAGATAGGCGAGGATATCCGCGACCTCGGGCTGCAAGGCCAGCTGGAAAAACGGGGCACGCCCACCATGGGCGGCGTGATAATCCTGCTGGCCATTCTCGTCCCGACGCTTCTGGTCGGCCGGCTGGACAACGTCTACGTGCAGCTGATGATAGTGTCGACGGTGTGGCTCGGTCTCATAGGCGGTCTGGACGACTATATCAAGGTGTTCCGCCACAACAAGGAGGGGCTGAAAGGCCGCTTCAAAATCGTGGGGCAGGTAGGCCTGGGAATCATCGTCGGCACCACGATGTGGTGTTCCGGCGACATCGTGGTGCGCGAGCGCAACATCGAGACCACCGAAACGGTCTACGTCGACCGTGCGGGCGATACGGTCGGTACGGGCACGCAGCGCGTCGTGGTCGAATCCGAGGACCTCAAAACCACGCAGACGACGATTCCGTTCATCAAGGACAACGAGTTCGACTATGCGTGGCTCACGGGGGGCAACACCGTGGCGGCGTGGCTGGTCTACATCATCGTGGCGATATTCGTCGTGACGGCCGTGTCGAACGGCGCCAACCTCACCGACGGCCTGGACGGTCTGGCCACGGGCGTATCGGCGCCGATAGTGGTGGTGCTCGGCGTGCTGGCCTACCTTTCTGGCCATATAGTCTATGCCGACTATCTGAACATCATGTATATACCCGACAGCGGCGAGCTGGTGGTCTTCGCCGCGGCATTCGCCGGAGCGCTCATAGGATTTCTGTGGTACAACTCCTATCCGGCGCAGATTTTCATGGGCGACACGGGTTCGCTGGCCATAGGCGGCATAATAGCCGTCTTCGCGCTCTGCATCCGCAAGGAGCTGCTGCTGCCGCTTCTGTGCGGCGTATTCTTCGTCGAGAGCCTCTCGGTGATAATCCAGACCGGCTACTTCAAGTACACGCGCCGTCACTACGGCGAGGGGCGCCGCATATTCAAGATGGCCCCCATACATCACCATTTCCAGAAGGAGGGCTTCTTCGAGACCAAAATCGCCATGCGCTTCTGGATAACGTCGCTTCTGCTGGCGGCAATGACACTCGTAACACTCAAAATACGATAAATCTCCAACATGAAAACAATCGTAGTACTCGGCGGAGGCATAAGCGGTTACGGCTCCGCAATTCTGGCCAGAAAACAGGGATTCGACGTCTTTCTGTCGGACGCGGGACGCATCGCCGACCGCTTCCGCGCACGGCTCGACGAGTGGAACGTCCCCTACGAGGAGGGCGGACACACCATGGAGCGCATACTTCGCGCGACGGAGGTCGTCAAGTCGCCCGGCATACCCGAATCGGCGGCCGTCGTGCGCCGTGTGCGCGAGGCGGGAATCCCCGTAATCTCCGAGATGGAGTTCGCGGGCCGATACCTCGACGGTGCCCGCACCATCTGCATCACCGGCTCGAACGGCAAGACCACGACCACGTCGCTCATCTACAAAATCATGCGCGACGCCGGTGTGAACGCGGCTCTGGGCGGCAATATCGGCGAGAGCTTCGCCTACTCCGTGGCTACGGGCCGGTACGACTGGTATGTGTTGGAACTCAGCTCGTTCCAGCTCGACGGCATGTTCGGGTTCCGCGCCGACGTGGGTGTGCTGATGAACATCACGCCCGACCACCTCGACCGCTACGACCACTGTTTCCAGAACTACGTCGACTCCAAGATGCGCATCGTGCGCAACCAGAACACGCGGTGTTCGTTCGTCTACTCGGCCGACGACCCGGTCATCGCCGCCGAGCTGCCGAAGTACGACCTGCGCATGAAGCAGCTGCCGTTCATGGCCCGTGCGGCCGTGGCGAGCGGCGCCGGCGACGCCTATCTCGAAAGCGACGGCACATTCACCGCATCTGTCGACGGGCGCACGGTGGAAATCGACACCTCGCGCATGCGAATCAAGGGCCTGCACAACGCCTATAACGCCATGGCTGCGGCGCTGGCTACGCTGGCGGCAGGCGTAGAGCCCGAGAGCATCGCCCGTTCTATATACGAATTCTCGCCCGTGGAGCACCGCCTCGAACCGGCCGGCGAACGCGACGGCGTAGTGTGGGTCAACGACTCCAAGGCGACGAACGTCGACTCGGTGTGGTACGCGTTGGAGAGCATGACGCGTCCCGTGATATGGATTGCCGGCGGCACCGACAAGGGCAACGACTACACGCCTCTCAAAGAGTTCGCACGTGCCAAAGTACGCGCACTCGTCTGCATGGGAGTCGACAACCGCAAGCTCGTCGAGGAGTTCACGGGCGTCGTCGGGCAGGTTGTCAGCTGCCAGTCGCTCGACGAAGCCATGCGCACGGCAGCTTCTCTGGCGCGCGAGGGCGACACGGTGCTCCTCTCGCCCGCCTGCGCGAGTTTCGACCTCTTCAAGAACTACGAACAGCGCGGCGAGCTGTTCAAGCAGTGGGTCGCCGACAACATCCTTTCGCGATGAGCGGCCGCACGGAGCAGGGCCGCGACCTTCGCATATTCGCGGGCGACAAGCTGCTGTGGATAATCGTCGCGGTGCTGGCCACGATTTCGGTGCTGGTCGTCTACTCCTCCACCGCCAAAATGGCCTACGACGCCCACACGGCCCGCACGACGGCCCATTTTCTCAAACAGCAGCTTATGATTCTGGCCGCCGGCACCGTGGCCATATTCTTCACGCACCGCATTAACTGCCGCTTCTTCTGGCGATATGCGGCGCTGTTCTATCTCTTGTCGCTGCTCGCAACGGTCGGCGTATACTTCATCGGCGTGCAGACCAACGGCGCGGCGCGCTGGATTCCCATATTCGGTTTTCAGTTACAGCCCTCCGAGGCGCTGAAAGTCACGACTGTCATACTTCTGGCACGCCAGCTCGCCGTGCGGCAGGACAAAATCGCCAAGCTGCGCATCGTTCCGTCGTTCAACCCCGTGAAGTGGGCTCTTCCCGAGCAGAAAAAGATATGGCGTGAGGGCACGATACCCGTCGTCATGCCCGTTGCGCTGTCGTGCGCCGTGATATTTCCGGCGCACTTCTCGTCGGCGATGATAGTCTTCGCGGCGTCGTGGGTCATGATGCTCATCGGCCGCGTGAACTTCCGCGAGCTGTGCCGTCTCGTTCTTGCCGTGGCAATCGTCGGTGCGCTTCTGATGGTGTTGCAGCTCGGCCGCAGCAGCACGGCGTCGGGACGTATCGGCACCTGGATCGAGACCATGACTACGCCCTACGATGCCGAAAATCCGAAGCCTGTCGACAAGCTGACCGACACCGAACGATCGATGATTGCCATACGCAACGGCGGCGTGTTGGGCGAGGGTGCCGGACAGAGCGTCATGCGCGTTGAGATGACCCATCCCGAGAGCGATTATGCCTATGCCTTCTTCATCGAGGAGTACGGGTTGATAATGGGAATCATGCTGATGATGCTCTATCTGTGGATATTTTTCCGTGCGATGGAGATATTCCGCCGCTGCGGTACTGCATTTCCGGGGCTTCTGGTGCTCGGGCTGGCCCTTCTGATAACGTGTCAGGCGCTTCTGCACATCGCCGTCACGGTCAACATGGCCCCCGAAACCGGCCAGACCCTGCCGCTCATCTCGCGCGGCGGCTCGTCGGTCATATTCACTTCCGTCGCTCTCGGCATGATACTCAGCGTCAGCCGGCAGAACGACGAGAAGTCGCACCTCGCACCCAAAAAGGAGTCGATACTCGAAAAATGACCGGCACCATGATTTTTCGGCAGGCCGTCGACTATGCGGAGCGTCACGTCATCCCGCAGTACGCGCGTTTCGATGCCGCTCATCGCATCGACCACGTGCGCACGGTCATAGCCGAGAGCCTTCGGCTGGCCGACTATTACCCGGTCGACCGCACGATGGTGTATCTCGCGGCGGCATTCCACGATACTGGACTCTGCGAGGGGCGCGAACGGCACCACGTGGTCTCGGGAGAGATTCTCTCCCGAGACCCGTTCGTCACCGCACACTTCACGGCCGGACGAATCCTCATCATGCGCGAAGCCGTCGAAGACCATCGCGCCTCCTCCGGCCGCGAGCCGCGCACGCTCTACGGCCGCATCGTCGCCGAAGCCGACCGGGTCATCGACCCCGATATTACGCTCCGCCGCACGGTGCAGTACGGGCTCGACCACTATCCCGACCTCGACAGCGACGGCCACTACGCCCGCATGCAGGAACACCTTACGCGCAAATACGCTGCGGGCGGCTACCTCCGCCTGTGGTGTCCCGAGTCGGACAATGCCCGGCGGCTGGCCGAGCTGCGCCGCATCATCTCGTCGCCCGACGAACTGCGGAGGCGGTTCGATCTTCTGATGGACGCACTCTCATCGACGGAGCGTAGGTAGCGCTGCCGGCTGCGGAGTGCGCCGATGAGGTTGTGTGCCGTGAATACCGGGCTTTCCTCGTCTTCTGCCATATCTATCTGACGAAACGAGCTGTCCCATTGCGGGACAGCTCGTTTCCTCGTCTGTTCTGTTACAGACTTGTTATTTCGACGTGAACTTGGCCACGGCACGAACCGCATACTCTGCGGTGCCGAGGTTTGCCACACGCTCCGATGCCATCGTTTCGGTGTCGAAATCATAGTAGTAAACCACCTTGCTCTTGGCACCGCCCAATGTCGAAGTCCAATACTGCATTGCGGGCAGCATGTCATTGGTGTTGTCGTTCTTGATGGCACGCCATGTAATCTCCAACTTGGTGTAGTTGTTGACGATAGCCTGCAATTCGTCGGTAGCGGGCAGATACCACGACAGACCGCCCGTCGTCAAAGCGACGCAAGCCGCGAATGCGGGATAGTTCGAGATGCCGGCCTCCGTTACGGTCTCCATATTGACGGAACCGTCCGAGGAATCGGCAGTAAGAGCATAGCCGATCGCAGGGCCCCACTTGTAAAGCTCGTCCGCAGTACCGCAATCTTCGAGAGCCATGATGCGGCCCGTCAGGCCTTGCATGTTGCTGTCGGGGTTGTCGATGGAGAATACGATTCCCTGGACATCTTCGTCGGCTGCGTTGTAAGGATATTTGTCGCCGACCTTGTACTTCACGGGCTCGCGGGTGATGAGGTTGAAGTTGGCGCCGATCGTCGTAATAATACCGGCCTGCAACTCCAACGGTCTGTTGTTGCGAA
>CAMWIG010000127.1 GCA_947174295.1 uncultured Alistipes sp.
GACCGCAGCCCGCATCCCGCAAAGTTAATTTCTGCAAAGATAGGCAAAACAATCCGTTTTTTATTAGTACATTTGCAGAAAATAAGAAAATAGAAGAAACCGTGTACGACGTTATAGTTATAGGTGCCGGCGCTGCCGGTCTGATGGCCGCAGGTACGGCCGCCCGCAACGGCTCGAAGGTGCTCCTAATCGAAAAGATGGAGCGCGCGGGCCGCAAGATACGAATCACCGGCAAGGGCCGGTGCAACCTCACCAATGCCCGTCCGCCCGAAGAGTTCGCGGAACAGGTGCGAACCAACGCCGACTTTTTCAGCGTGGCCTTCGCCGAGTTCAACAACCGTTCGACGATTCGCTTCTTCGAGCGTCAAGGTGTGAAGCTCTCCATCGAGCGCGGCGAGCGCGTCTTCCCGCAGAGCGGCAAGGCGTGGGACATATCCAACGCTCTGGAAGGATATTGCAAGGATTTCGGCGTCGACTTCCTCTATAAGACCCGCGTCGACGAGATAGTCGCCGTGGGAGGCAAGGTGCTCGGCGTGAACTACACCAACCGCCGCGGATTCCCGCGCCGCGAGGAGGCGCCGAACGTCATCGTGGCAACGGGAGGAGTATCCTACCCCGCCACCGGCTCGACCGGCGACGGCTACGGATTCGCCGCCGACCTCGGACACAGCATCGAGCCGCTGCGCCCGTCGCTCACGCCGCTCGTGACGTCGCACCCGCAGCGCCAGTATCTCGAAGGGCTGCTGCTCAAAAACGTGCGGGCCGTGCTCCATATCGACGGCGAACCCGTGCGCGAGGAGTTCGGCGAAATAGGATTCTCCGACCGCGGAATCGAAGGCGCCGTAGCACTGCGCATGAGCCGCGAAGCGGTCGACGCCCTGATAGACGAGCGCCGCGTGAAAATCGTGCTCGACATGAAACCGGCCCTGACCGAAGAGATGCTGCGCGACCGCATACGCCGCGAAATGGCCGAGATGCAGCCCGAAGAGTTCTTCTCCGAGCTGCTGCGCAAACTCGTGCCGAAGCCCATGGTCGTGCCTTTGGCCAAAGAGCTCGACGTGCACTCGAAACTCTACATAAGCAAAGTGACAGACGCAGAGACGGAGAGGCTGATTACCGTACTGAAAGGCATGACCTTCCCGATAGTCGACTATGCGCCGTTCGAATACGCCGTAGTGACGGCCGGCGGAGTGCGGTGCGACGAGGTGAACAAGTACACCATGGAATCCACGCTCGTCAGCGGTCTCTATTTCGCGGGCGAGGTGCTCGACCTCGACGCCAACACGGGCGGCTACAATCTCCAAATAGCATTTTCTACGGGTCGTCTGGCCGGCATGCTCAAAAAATGAAAATCACGGGACGAAACATAACTCGCCGTCTCTACGGCCTGAGCCATCTTCCCGGACGAATCGCGCGCGCACGCTACTTCCGCGGGCATGGGGTGCATTCGCCGTTCGTCTACGCACTCGTGCGTCAGGTATTCATGCGCCGGGCTCTTATCGACGGCGACCGCCGGCTCTACGAGGCCATGCTGGCAGCCGGAGCGTCGGAGCGTCGCGCAGTGCAGATTCAAAACCTCGCAATACACTGCGGCTACGACGACTTCGGCATGGATTGTGCCGAGGGCGACATATACGTGGCATCGGCAGCAAGCGACGAGAAGACCATCCGCGAGCTGGCTCGCCGCGCAGCCGAGACCGGGGCGACGCTCTGCATCATGCAGCCCTACGACGGCCGCGAACGGCAGACGGCATGCCGTGAGCTCGTCGACGCCCACGTGTCGACATCGGTCGACAACCGCGGATACCTGCTGCTGTTCAACAACTACCTGCCCAAGCAACATTTCAGGATATGAAAGTTTACACCAAAACAGGAGACGAAGGGTTGACTTCGCTCATAGGCGGCCAGCGCGTTCTGAAATTCGACGAGCGCGTCGAGGCTTACGGAGCGGTCGACGAGCTCGGTGCATTCACGGCGCTGCTGGGCGACCGAATGCGCGCATACGGAGAGTTGTCGGAGTTCGCAGCCGACACCGTTCGCATCGGCAGCGACCTGATGACTGTCGAAGCTCTGCTCGCCGTGGGACGCGGAGGCGAAGGAAAGGTCGCAGGACTGCGTGCCGGAGCCGTGGAGTGGCTCGAAGAACGCATCGACGCCATGCAGAGCGAGGTGCCGGCGATTACGCGATTCACCATACCGGGAGGATGCGAGCCGGTCTCGATGTGCCACGTGTGCCGAACGGTATGCCGCCGTGCCGAACGTGCCGCAGTGCGGGCGGCAGCATCTCACGACAGCTCTCGCGAGGCTGTGGCCTACCTCAACCGGCTCGCCGATTACTTCTATCTTCTCGGACGCGCCGTGACGGCACGCCTCGGCGTCGAGGAGCTGCAATGGGAACCGTAAAAGTTTCCCGCACGCCGGCAAATGCGGTATGGCTCACGGCGGTAGCGGCCGTCTTCGATACGTCGATACGGCATATTGCACCGAACGCTCGGCAACTTTACGAAAAAAATGTTTGCTTTTATCGTTTTTTTTATACATTTGCATCCTGACAAATAACCGTTGCTGCAAGGTTTTATTGTAACGAACTGATTGTCATAATTTAAAGCCTTAATAACTATGTATTGGACTCTCGAACTCGCATCGAAACTCGAAGATGCACCATGGCCTGCAACGAAAGAGGAGCTTATCGACTATGCCGTTCGCTCCGGAGCGCCTCTCGAAGTGCTCGAAAACTTGCAGGAGATAGAAGACGAGGGCGACATCTACGAATCAATCGAAGATATCTGGCCCGACTACCCCTCGAAAGACGACTTCTTCTTCAACGAGGAGGAATATTAACACTCTTCGAATAGACTAAACGATTAAATATCAGCGCGATAAACAATAGTCTTTGTTTGTCGCGCTGGTGTTTTATTGGACAAGAGGGACGCATCACCGCATCTGTGCGGTCGGCCGCAGGCGGCATGTCAGATGTCGGCGGCAGGCGCAGTACCATTGCCCTTTCGGCACCACGTAATGCAGTTCAATCCGCCGCCTGCGGCTATCGCGCGCGACACATCCAACTGTACTATCGTACAATTCGGGTAGCAGGTCTCTATCTGCGCAAATGCCGGTTCGTCATACTCCGAACCGAGCAGCGGCAAGACAATCAGTTTCCCGACAGTCAGAAAATTGATATAAGCCCAACTGCGCGAATCCTTTTTGCGACAGTCGTAGCGAAGCTCCTCGACATGGAATGAGGCAGACAGACGCCGCTTGATTTCACGCGCCATATCGGCATCGAAATCGGCATAGTTCGTCATAAGAACCGTGTCATCGGATACGGCTTTGACTATGCCGTCCGAATGTCCGTACTTTTCTGCTCTGTCCCATGGCAGGAACAGCAGTTCGCATTCAAACAGTCTTTCCAGCTCGCGGACGAGCGAACTGCGTTCATACCCGGGATTTTCGGCAAATACCTTTTCGGTCATGATTATGCGGCTGCCCGCCTTCACCACGTTTCCGCCGTCGATTACTATGTCGGAATATTTCGCGTCGAGCCGCAGCCGCCGGCATACCTCGCGGGAATCCGTAATGAAGCGTCGGTCGGAGGAGGACTTCGTCAGGTAGTCGGGACGATAGGAGTAACAAACGAAACGGCCGTCGTCGATTTGTATCGGCATATAGTCCCTGCACCACAAATCACGTGTGAGGGGAATCGTCCCGCAAGTCACGCGATACTTTTCAAGCGTTGCCGTCAGTCCCGCGAAAATATCCGGGAACTCGCTGCGCAGCCATGGCGAAAGCCACACCTCATCGGAGTCGGAATCGTGTATCATGACCGTCGGAGTTTAAACTGCCAACGCCGCTCGTCCTGCACGTATTTTCCGTCAGCGGTTTTACGGCCGGAAATCTCCCCTTTATACGGCTCTTTTATTTTCTTCCCGTTATCATCTTTGTATTTGGCGACATTGTGGCGAGGCGAACAATCGTAAATTTTATCGGACTCTTCGTCGTCTTCCCACACTATGCCGAATCCTCCGTTGAAAACCGAAAACCGGCCGTAAAGGTAGTCGTAAAGATATGTCGGTTTCTCGCAGCGGATAGTCTTCCCGTTTTCAACGACCAGATATTCACGGATAAGCACCGATGCCCGGATTGCCGATTCGGGTCTGTCGCCCTGCTCGAATGTCAGGTCTATACCCGATACATGATTGTGCAATATGCCATGCCGGAATATCGGAGGATTCTCTTTTTTATTGCGATGATAAACTATATGGTCTTTGATATCGCCCTGCTCTTCGTGCCAATACAACTCTATGCAGGCAGGATATATCTTTACGCTGCCCGCAGCACTGCTGACGAGGAAATGGCCGTTGAACACGGCTTCGGCAATCTTTCTGAACTCCGAGGGCACCTCGCCGGCCAAGACAGAGCGGCGTATTTCGCCGACATCGAGATTCTTCAATTTTTCTTGCAGTCCGTTCATCTTCATAATCGGTTGTTTCAGTAGACAATGCAAATGTATGTAAGTCGCAACATTCCGACAAAAATTTTCTGTTAAATTCCGTTAAGATTCGCATGTTACGCCGACAACGCAGCAAAGCGCACCGGCACACGTGTTATCGTCTGCGAACGATGCCTATATGATAGGCCAGCCCTATGCGGAACCGATCGTAGGGATAGTCGGACAGACCGTGACGGTAGGATGCGAGCAGCTCGAAGCGTTTGATGCGGTACGTCGCTTCGGTCGTCAGCACCATCGGGCGGTCGTGCGCCAGCTGCGGATTGTCGCACGAGATACTCTCCCACCCCGCATACCCGCCGAACGACTGCGAAACCGACCAGCGGCGCGCATACAGTCCGAGCATGGCGCCGAACTGAACGGCATCGTTCTGCCGGCCGTTGCCGGTCTGCCAGCACAGAAATCCGGTCGTGACGGCAAGCCGCAGCCGCAGGTCGTGCAGCCTGCTTGCGACGAACGACTTGGCGGCCGCGACATCGAAGAAATAGCCCGGACAGTCGTAGTAGCGCGCCAGCGAATAGCCGCCGCCCGACGCCGACTTGATAGCGGCGCGGACCACCACGTCGGGCACCCAGTCATGCTCCTCGAAGGCCTGAAAGTCGACGCTCACGTAGGCGTCGCCCGTCATCGAACCGCGCCGCGCCTCTTTCCGATTCTTGCCGGCCACACGGCAGACGTCCATGTTGCGGTCGGTATTGCGGTACCACTCTATCGCCGGAATCCACAGCGAGAGGTTCACCCGGCGGGAGAACAGAGGGATGTTGGCCTTGACGGAGATGTCGAATACCCTGTCGCCGCGGCGGCCGTCGAAGTAATCTCCGGCGACTTCGACTCTCAGGTCGCCGCTCACCTTGCAGACCATATCGGGAACGGGAAAGGCGTTGGGACCGAAGTAGTAGGGCGAAATGAAGCTGACATCCGACAGCGACGGAGTTTCGAGCGCCGTTTGGGCAGTAGCGGCCGACGATGCGAGACAGAGACATACGGAGAGCAGCGTCGCAAGAAGAGAGAGTCGAGTTTTTTTCTTTGCATTTGCCATATTGCAGAGCGTTTGGGTTAAAATCCGTGCGCCCTCGGTTCACGGCGAAACAAACAAAAAAAGCGTGAGAGCCATATTTGTTGCTCGTCCCGCTGTCTCAGGCATGTGGCATAGCCTACTCATATAGAACGAGCAACGATGACCTCACGCCGATATGAACGTACCGCCGCATGACGCGTGCCACAGGCACACGACATGTCGGCAGGTACACAACATACCCATGAGCATCTATCGTCGCATCATTCTTGACATGAGGTTCGAAATTGCCACATTTCAGAGACAGCCAAGAATAAGCGCAAATAAACGCTTTCAATAATTATGTAAATTCTCCCGTCCAATACGGATGCTCGCGCATCCGCACCCGAACGGCGTGAGAACGGATACAAATATACACCCTATCCGGCGATTATCCAAACGCAGCCGCGAAAAATGGCGTCCGCCGCACCGCCGGCGCACACGAAGAAGAGGGGGGGGGATTTCCCGATGCTGCGGGAATGCCCCCACAATAATAAAGGCCCCCCGGTCATCTCCAGTAAGAAATAAACATATGACACTGCC
>CAMWIG010000128.1 GCA_947174295.1 uncultured Alistipes sp.
GGGTGCAAATATCTGCCTTTTTATTCTATTTTCCAAATTTTTTAATTTCTTTTTTGCCACTTTTTTTGAGCCATATCAACGAACATTCTGTAATTCACCATATTATACCCAAACTTTTTTCACCAAGGAAAACAGACCCCAATATATATTATATATAGGTAATAGAATAACTACGAAAAACCGGGTAGAAACAACGGCTTACGGATGCTGCGGCAATCGCGGCGAACAATCCGGCATTGCGGCACGGCCGCTCGGGAAATCCGCCCATAGAGCGCAGCCGTTTCGGCAAGGCCGCACGCGACTGACGGCAGAAACAGCAGCGCAAGATGAAAATAAAATCGCGGAAAGTATTGCCGATTGCGGATTTATTTGTACTTTTGCGGGCTATGTTTAACTAATTAACTATTTACGACAATGCCAAAAATGAAAACTAATGCCGCTGCAAAGAAGCGTTTTACTTTCACCGGCACAGGTAAGATCAAGCGTAAGCACGCTTATCACAGTCACATCCTGACCAAAAAGACTAAGAAGCAGAAGCGTAATCTGTGCTATGCAGGTACCGTTTCGTCGGCCGATGAGGCTAAAATCAAGAACCTGTTGGTGAAATAATCATCCGACGGGAAAAAACTAAACATTAACTCGGAGCGAATCAGCCCCAAAGAACACGAGAGAAACGTGTCGCTGACAGCTCTATCAAAAACTTTATCGCTATGCCACGTTCAGTCAACGCAGTTGCGTCACGCGCAAGAAGAAAAAAGGTTTTGAAACTTGCCAAGGGTAACTTTGGTTCAAGGGGAAACGTATGGACAGTCGCCAAAAACACTGTCGAGAAGGGTTTGCAGTTCGCCTATGCGCACCGCCAGCTCAAAAAGAGAACATTCCGCTCGCTGTGGATTACCCGTATCAACGCCGGTGTCCGCGCTTACGGTATGACCTATTCGCAGTTTATCGGCAAACTCAACGCCAAAGGCATCCAGCTCAACCGCAAGGTGCTCGCCGACCTGGCAATGAACGAGCCGAAGGCATTCGAAGCAATAGTTAACGCAGTAAAATAGCAGGTCGGCAGCACGTCTGCAATGCCGAGGGGGGGGTGTCTCCGCCGAAAGCAGCGACCGCAAACTCAGGCGGGGTTCGATTGAAAAATCGCACCTCGCCTGATTCTTTTCAGGCATACACAGCCGACGACGGACTTCAACGCAGGATGTCGAAACGGCCGCAGACCGACGCATTGCGATATGGCGGCACGAAGACGATAGGCGCAGCTCTCGGCACGCAAGCATACGCAGCGCATATACGGGCCATATCGAAAAGAAACCTTAGGCAGTCGACAGCAACACGAAAACAGAGACCTCGCTCCGATGCGGAGCGAGGTCTCGAAATACAAGACCGGAACGGATTACTCAGCCGTAATAGGGTCGATGACGTTTATCGTCACATGCTGAACCTTGCGGTTCATGCCCTGATAGTTGCCGTTGGTAATCACGAACGAGGCCTGATACGTTCCCGGTTTGGTGTAGGTGTATCCGTACTCCGTGACGTCGTCGGAGAACGCCTTGACCGAATGCCCGCTGTCGGGGGCGATATTATTCAGAGGACGCGGAGTCGACACGACCCACGAATCCAGGCAGTAGGGAAGCACATCGGCTGCTACGCCCTGCATAATGATATCGTAGCCGGTGGCGAGGAATCGAACGGAACCGTTGCCCTGGTCGTGGAAATAGGGATCGGTGATATAGTCGGAGTTCATGGATACGGAGAGAAAGCCCAGCGAGCCGGCCGGAGTCGTCACCTCGTCGTAGCCTTTGAACTTGGTCTTGACCGAGAGATTCATGCGGTAGGTGCGCTGCGTCTGGTCGAACGCAGGTGTATTCCAGTGGAATGCCAGACAGAAGCTGTCGGCATACTCGGTGATGTCGTACTCCTGCACGGTAGGCGTGTTGGCCACCTCGTCGTAGGGAAGTTTCTCCCAACCGGGAATCTCCTTGGTCTCGGGGTTCATGGTCGCCTGAATGGATTGCATGGTCGCCAAGTCGGCGGGCCCGTCGTCGCCTTTCAGCCCCTCGAACGTCTTCGAAGCGTAGACATCCAACGCTCCGGCCAGACCGTAAACGGCCGTATACTCCACCACGAGTTTGCAGGTCTCCAAATCGTCCATGGCTATCGTCGTGCGGTCGCGGTACTCGTACTGCGAACCGACCTCGCCCGAGAAGAAGTAGACGTAATCGGGATTTCCGTGGAGCTGGAAGCGAACCTCATCGCCTACGCGATAGGTGTTCGTCTCGCTGAGAGTGACGTAGGTCTCGTCGACATCGTGAAGGATATCCTCCTCGCATGAAACCGACACGAACCCGGCAGCCACAAGCGACAAGCAGAAAAATATCTTTTTCATTTTCATAGTTGCGTTTTTTGATTGATTACCACATCGGATTCTGTTTGAGAAGTTTGTTAACACCCAGTTCGGTCGCCGGAATGGGCTGGTATATATGCTTCTCCTGAATATTGGTTCCCAAAACCGCCGCACGTATCGCCATAGCGTTGCCGGCCCAGCGGGGATCGTTCTGCCAGCTCGAATAGCGGCGCATCTCATCGACGAAGATACCCCAGCGAATCAGGTCGTACTTGCGCAGTCCCTCGAAGCACAGCTCGCGGCCGCGCTCGTTGCGGATGAACTGGCGCATGGCGCTCTGCGAAGCATACTCGCTCGCGGGCAGGGTCTTGATGCCGGCACGGTCGCGAACCTGCTTGACATAGTCGTAGGCCTCCAAGACATTGGCGGCGCTCATTTCGTTGATTGCCTCGGCATACATGAGCAGAACATCGGAATAGCGCAGAATCGGATAATTGATTCCCGTATAGAGGTTCTTCGCCGTCTGATGGCCTTCGTAGATGGCTTCGCGACGCCATTTCGACGCGTTGCGCTGTCCGGCTGCCGCCGTCGGATATTCGAGCGACGACTTGCTGTCGAATACGAAAGGAGTCTTGTCGATGCCAGCAACGCAGTTGTAGTTGGCGTTGCCGCTGTAATTGTAAGGCGCCATGTTCCACTCCTGACGAACGTCGATAATCTTGTTGGCAATCTCTTTCTCGTCGTCGGTGCGATCCTCGCTCCAATAGAGATCCCACAGTTTCAGCGAACCGTTGTACATGCCGTAGGCATAGTTGCAGTTCCACTCGCTGTAATTGTTCGTCGACGCGGTGTTCTGCATGCCCATCAAATCGCCGATACGGCCGTTGGTCCAATACTCCTGACGGTTGCCGAGGAAATCGGCCTCCCAAATCGACTCGCGGAAGGTGACATCATACTGGTCGGAAATCATGTTGATGAAAATCTGCGTATAGTCGTCGTTGAGCTCATGCAATCCGCTGAGAATAACCTCGTGAGCCCAGTAGGCAGCCATCTTGTACATCTCCTGCGAATCCACATCCTGCACCGTCGCTCCGGCCATGAAGAGGTAGACGCGGGCCAGAATGCCGCGCACGGCGCTGCGCGTAATGCGCGACGGAGCTCCGTCCATATCCTCGGAAAGAGGCCCGACGCACTGCTCCATCTCCGATACGCACCATTTGAGGACTTCGGTCTGGGGAGTCGCGGCCAGCTGCACGCCCGACGGCGACTTAGCCGCCGCATCGCGCAAGGGCACGTCGCCCCATGCCTGAGCCAGTATGAAGTGGTAGTAGGCACGAAGGAACCGGGCCTCGGTGTAATATCTCATATCGGGGTCGAGCTTCTCGCGAACCGCAGAGATGGCATCCATGAACTCGTTGGCGTTCTTGATGCCGGCATATATCTCCGTCCAGGCTCCGTAGACGTAGCTGTCGGTAGTGCCGTAGTTGTAGAAATAGGGGAAGGCGCCCGTCATCTCGCGGTTGTAGTAGCACAAGTCGTCGACCGAAGACATCATCAGCGAATAGTAGTTGCCGTAGAACGCCTCGTTGTTGATTACGCCGTAAATACCGGCAAGCCCGTAGAGTACGTCCTCGTTACTCTCGTAGAACGTCTCGGGTGCAATCACTTTCGGCTCCAATTCGAGGAACGAGCAGGAGCTGCCGCCGAAAAGCGCGACGAATGCGATGCTTATGTTGAAAAGTCGTTTCATGTTCTGTCTCTTTTATACGATTGGTTAGAAACTGATGTCGATACCGGCCGTAATACCGAATGCACGGGGATAGGCCGACCAGTCGAAGCCGGGCGTGAGCACCGAGCTGCGGGTCGAAACCTCGGGATCGGGGCCGCTGTAATTGGTGAAGGTGTGGATGTTGTTGGCCGAAACCGACACGCGGACGGAGCCCAGACCCAGACGGCGAACGACCTTCTCGGGCAGCTGGTAGCCCAGCGAGATGGAATTAAGACGCAGGAACGAACCGTCCTCCACCACGCGCGACGAATAGAACGACATGGCGTTGGCATTGGCGCGCGGAATGTTGCTCGTAGGATTCTCGGTAGTCCAGCGGTTGGCATACGACGCCTGCTGGTTGGTGTTCGTCACCGTACCGGCCTCGAATACGAGACGGTTGGCATTGAGGATGTCGTTGCCGTAGCTCCACGTCATGAAGATGTTAAGGTCGAAGTTGCCGTAGGTGAACGTGTTGTTGAAACCGCCCGTGTGAATGGGCTGTCCGCGGCCGATAATCGTGCGGTCGTTCTCGTTGACCACGCCGTCGCCGTTGATATCGGCATATTTCGGGTCGCCGGGACGGATGCTCGACTTGTTCACCGACGTGTGGTAGGGAACGCCGTCTTTGAGGGTGTAGTTGCCGTCGCTGCCGTCGAAATCGTCGTATTTGTAGGTTCCCTCGTAGAGCAGACCGAACATCATACCGGTCGAAGAGCCTATCTGCGAGATGTAGGGATAGTCGGAGTTGTACTTGATGTCCCAGGTAACCGAGCGCAGCAGATTGCGCTGACCGTCGGCCAGACCGAGAATACGGTTGCGGTTGAAGGCGATGTTGAACGACGAGGTCCACTGGAATTTGGCGGTGCGCACGTTGACCGTCTCCAAGGTGAACTCCATACCCTTGTTGCTCAGCGAACCGATGTTCATCATCGCCGAAGTGTAGCCCGACGAGGCCGGCATCGTGGCCGAAAGCAGCAGGTCTTTCGTCTTCTTGTAGTAGAAATCGGCCGTCAGGCGGATGCGGTCGTCGAGGAATCCGAGGTCGACGCCGAGGTTGTACTGCTCGGTGGTCTCCCATTTGAGATTACGGTTGGCCATCGACTGCACATAGTAGCCCGGAGCTATCACACCGTCGAATACGTAGTCGTTGCTGCCGGCACCCGTCGGCGAGGTGGCCAGCTGGGCGTAGTAGTCATACGGCGTGGTGGTGCGGTTGTTACCCGTAAGACCCCACGAGAATCGCAGCTTGCCGTTGCTCAGAGCGTGAGAATCGCGAAGCCACTTCTCCTGGCTGAAATTCCACGAAAGACCGACGGCAGGGAAGTAGCCCCAGCGGTTGTCGGTCGGGAAACGCGACGAACCGTCGGCACGCAGCGTGAAGTTCAGGTAGTAGCGGTGGTCGTAGTCGTACTCGGCACGGCCGAAGTACGAGAGCTGGCGCCAGTTGCGGTACTCGGAAACCACGGGTTGCAGAGTTCCCGTGTAGAGAGCCTGCAAGGAGAGCTTCTCGGTGGTCATCTGCGTCGCCTCGATGCCGTCGTAGGTATATTTCTGACCCTGCAACGTCGTTCCGACCAGAGCTTTGAGGTGATGCAGGCCGAAGCTCTTGTTGTAGGTGAGCGTAGCCTCGCTTATCCACTCCTCGGTATCGGTCCAATAGAGTCCGCCGTTGATGCCCTTGCCCGAAGGCGAACCGGGATAACCCGTGTAGGTCATCGTGTTGTTGAAGGCTTCGCGGCGGCGCTTGTTGAGCGAATAGCCGCCCGACACTTTCAGGTCGAGACCAGGAGTAATCGTCCAGTTGATGAAGGTATTGGCCTTCATGAGGTCGACGTAGGTCTTCTTATGCTCGTTCTTGGTCGAATAGACGGGATTGAAGCGTTAGTCGTTGCCAAGTCTCTTATACACATCTCCGAGCCCACGAGACTAGGCAGGATG
>CAMWIG010000129.1 GCA_947174295.1 uncultured Alistipes sp.
CACCAGCGAGCCCTACATCGAGCTCGCGGGCATCGAGGAGCGCCTGCTCACCAGCGTAACGCGCAACACCACCGCCCTGACGCTCTACACAAACGACGAATGGGTGGCCGAATCGTCCGACGAGACATGGTGCACGGTCGAGACGCCCGGCAGCGCCGGCGGCCGCCACTCGGTGAACATAGTCTGCGCGAGCAACACCTCGCACGAGCAGCGCACGGCCCGCGTAACCTTCCGCGCAAAGAACTCGGCAGGCATCAGCCGGTCGTTCGAGGTCGTGCAGAGCGACGAGTTCGCCGCACCGGAAATCGTCCTGGCCAAGGACGAGAGCGGCCGCATCTCGCTCTCGTGGGACGCGGTGATGGGCGCCGTGAAGTACATGGTCGTATTGAAGAACGGCGACGCGACGATTGCCGAAATCGACAACGGCACGGCGACCGGGTGCGACCTGTCGGCCGACAAGGTATTCGCCGAGCCCGAGTACGCGGGCATGTTCTCCGTATCGGTGCGGGCGCTGTCCGACGAGCCGGAGATATTCTCCGACAGCAACACCGCCGAGGCCAACAGCCACTTCGCATCGGGCGAGGGCACGGCCGAGAGTCCGTTCGTCGTCGACGCGCCTTACTGCCTGCGCAACATCGCACTGGTCAACGATATAGCCGCCGGCTGCCACTACCGTCTGGACTACACGCCCGTATTCGGCGAGGACTTCGAGCCTATATGTTCGCCAGCAACCCCGTTCAAAGGCATCTTCGACGGCAACGGCAAGACAATCGCCGACTGGGACATACGCCCGATGGCCGACCGGCGCAACTACTTCGGGCTGTTCGGCGGCGTGGACAAGAATGCCGAAGTGTCGAACCTGCGCTTCGAGAACTGCTCGCTCTACATCGCCAACGACGGCGGCTCGGTGGACAAGACCGGCAACGGATTCGCATGGGTGGCCGGCACGAACAAGGGTACGATACGCAACATCGCCGTCGCAGGCTGCACCGTGGCATGCGAGACGGGCACGTCGCCGCTGTATGTGGGCGGCATCGCTGCCGACAACAGCGGCACGGTATCCGACTGCCGCGTATCGGGTTCGTTCTCAGCAGCATCCGACCGCAACAAGACCGACGTCTTCGACTGCGGTGGCATCGCGGCCTACAACACGGGGCTCATCGAGAACTGTGTGAACGACGCACCGATAGCGGCCATGAACCAGGTGGGCGGCATCGTCGGCATGAACGGAGGTTCTGTCATCGGATGCGTCAACAACGGCGACATCACGGCCAACTACTATTTCGGCGGCGTGGTGGGCTACACCACCTCATCGAGCGCCACCTGCATCATCGAGCGATGCACGAACACTGGAACGCTCACCATGGACGAACCCTCGGGCATGGGTCGCGGAGCTGCCTATATGGGCGGCATCACCAGCCGCATCTACTCGCCCAAGACCACTATTTCGAAGTGCTGCAACACGGGCGATCTGATTGTCGGCGCGTCGGCCTCGTCGTCGGCACTGCGCGTCGGAGGCCTGGTGGGCCATACCAACAAGGCCGGTTCGCTGACCGACTCCTACAACACGGGCAGCGCCACGATTCGCTGCAAGGTCAACTACGGCGGCATCGTGGGCGAGATGGCCAGCCAGAAAGCTCTAATCACCAACTGCTACACGGTCGGCAGCGCCACTGTCGACGACGGAGGTTCGGGCAACGTAGCCGCAGCATTCGGCAAAGCCGATGCCACGGCCGTAATCACCTGCTGCTACGCTCTCGACAACGGCCGGGAATTTGCACTCGGCTCGACGGACGGAATCGTCGGAGGAGGCCTTCTGAGCGACAGCCGAATGCAAGACCCCGCATCCTTCGAGGGCTGGGACTTCATCGGCACATGGCAGCAGGGCGGCGGAGCATATCCCTACCCCGTGCTTAGATAGCTGCACGACACCCGAAACGAAATGCCGGGGCATGCGAAACTGCCCCGGCATTTTGAGATTACACACCGAAAAACTATTTTTGCAGTATGTCGATACGCAAACTCATCATCCTGCTCTTGGCCGCATGCAGTCTGGCGACGAGAGCCGCAGGCGAAGAGGAGACCAAATTCTACTTCCGCACGCTGGGCATCCAGCAGGGACTCTCCAACCAGATGGTCAACGCCACAGTCAAGGATTCGTGCGGATTCGTATGGGTCGGCACGGCCGACGGTCTGAACCGCTACGACGGCATGCGCTTCCGCGTATTCCGTCACGAGCCCGACAATCCCAACTCGCTGTCGACATCGTGGGTCAACTGCCTCTACATCACCGGCGACGGCCGTATGCTGGTGGGCACCGAACGGGGCGTGAACGTCTACGACCCCGAGAAGGAGAACTTCAAGATGCTATCGGCCGTCAACGACACCCGCAATCTGCTGGGCAATCTTCGCGTGCGCTGCTTCTGCGAGGACTCGAAAGGCATGCTGTGGATAGGCACGCTCGACGGTCTGCTCTGCTTCGACACCGCAAATTCGCGCATCGCATTCTACAAAATCAACTTCCACGACCACGACAAGATGCACAACGAGATACGCTCGCTGTGCGAAGACGCCGAAGGACGCATGTGGATAGGCACGTTCGACGGCCTCTACCGCCGCAATGCCGACGGTGCAGGACTATTCGAACCTATATCGCTCCACGACACCTCCGCCGGCGGCAGCGGCGACAACCTGCTCGTATCGGGACTCTACATCGCGCCGCAGACCCCGAATCTGCTCTACGCGGCCACCTCGGCCGGATTGCGCATCCGCGACATGGCGACGGGCAGAGTGAGGGTCTTCGACACCGCCAACAGCGCAATCGGAGGCAACGACGTGCGCGCCGTCGGGCCTTACGACGACACCCGTCTGCTCGTGGCCACGGGCGGCGGCCTGTCGGTATTCGACATGCGGACGGGGCATATGACCAACTTCACCAACTCGCTCACCGACCCCACGTCGCTGCCTACGCACATGGTCACCAATCTGTTTTCGGACGACAACGGCATAATCTGGATAGGCACCACCTACGGTCTGGCCTGCTGCAACCGCTACCGCCGGCCGATAGACCTGCACTACGTCAACACCGTCGACCGCCACGGCAACATCACCCGCGAGACGGTCACCGATCTGGCCGTCTTTCCCGAAGCCGACGAGATATGGATAGGCACCAACAACGGCCTGCGGCGCTACGACTCCGACATGCGGCTGCTGCGCCATTACACGACGGCCGACTCTCCGCTGCCGCACAACAACATCAAGCGCCTGCTCATCGACAGCCGCGGCGTGATGTGGATAGGCACCAACAACGGAGTGGTCTACACCGACCGCAGCCGCAGCGAATTCCGCCATGTCGCGACGCCCAGGAACGACTTCGCCTTCAAATACGTCTACGACATGAAGGAGGATTCCGACGGCGACATAATAGTCAACATCAGCAGCGGAATATGTTTCATCCGCCCCACGCGCGACGCCTCGGGCGAAATCGCGCATCTGGACTTCGAGACGCTCTACATCGACAATCTGCTATCGACCTACAACAGCGACGTGCCGTACTTCGAGCCCGACCGAAGCGGCAACATATGGATAGGCTCCCTGAGCGACGGCATTTTCCGCTACGACAAGCAGAAGCGCACCGTCACGCAGTACCGCAACGAACCCTCGAACCGCACCAGCATATCGAGCAACCGCATCTATTCGATACACGCCGACGCTCTGAACCGCATATGGATAGGCACCGACCTCGGATTGTGCCGATACGACGAAAAGACCGACGGTTTCGAGAGAATCGAGGCATGTTCCGGGCTGGCGATACGCACCATCGTCTCCGACAGTTCGAACCGACTGTGGATAGCATCGAGCAACCGGCTGGTTATGTTCGACTACGGACTCGACTACAAAATCGGATGCGACATCTCGCAGGAGCTCAACATGAACGACATAGAGTACAACAGCGCCTGCACGGCAGGCGACCGCATCTATCTGGGCGGCTGCGGAGGCTACATAGACTTCGATTCCAACGACATCGAGGTCGACATGCGGCGCTATCCGGTGCGTCTGACCTCGTTCGAAATCCACGACACGGCCGTCACTCCCGACATGCGCCGCGACGGACGCGTCGTACTCGACCGTTCCGTTACGCTGTGCGACCGCATACGCCTGCGCCACGACGAGAACTTCTTCCGCATCGACTTCGCCATGCTCGACTACACCTTCGGCAGCGGCAACACCTACTCCTACATGCTCGAAGGCTACGACAAATCGCCGCAGACGACCGACGACACGCATCCCTATGCCCTCTATTCGCACATTCCGCCCGGACGCTACACCTTCCGCGTCGAGGCCGTCAGCTCCGACGGCATACGGAGCGAGAACAGCGCGCAGGCGGAGATCGTCATCAGTCCGGCGTGGTACCACAGCACGGCTGCGCGCATAGGCTACGCCGTTCTCTTCGCGGGCCTCTGCTCGCTCGCCGTACACCTCATCCGCATGCGCATACGGCTGTCGCGCGAGCTGAAACAGGAGATAATGCAACGCGAACGCTACGACGAAATCAACCGCACGAAGATGGCCTTCTTCACAAACATATCGCACGAGTTCAAGACTCCGCTCACGCTGATTCTCGGGCCTATCGAGACCATGCTCGAAACAGCCGACGAGAACCAGCGCCGGCTGCTGCTGGTCATGAAGCACAATGCCGAACGGCTGCTGCGTCTGATAAATCAGATTATGGACCTGCGCAAGATCGACAACGACCGCATGCAGGTCACTCGCAGCATGGGCGACATCGTGGCGTTCAGCCGCGAGATATTCGGTCTGTTCAGCGACCACGCCGCACGCCGGCACATCGACTATACGTTCGAGTCGCACCCGTTCTGCATCAACTCGCTCTTCGACTGCGACAAGGTGGAGAAAATCGTCTACAACCTGCTCTCCAACGCATTCAAGTTCACGCCCGACGGCGGAAGCATACGCCTGCGAATCGAAACCGACTCTCCGAACGGCCGCGACATCATCCGCCTGACGGTCGAGGATTCGGGATGCGGCATCGCGGCCGAAGACCTGCCCCACATCTTCGACCGCTTCTACCAGACCGAAAACCGTCCGCACGAGCAGGCCGAGGGGTCGGGCATCGGGCTGACGCTCACGCGCGACTATGCGCGTCTGCACGGCGGCGACGTCGCCGTGGAGAGCACTCCGGGCTGCGGCAGCCGATTCACTGTCACCCTGCCCTACCGCAACTCTTCGGAACCGTCGGCCGCCGCAGAGCTCGCCATGTCGGAGCAGATGCCGCGGGCCGACGACAACCGGCTGAAAATAGTAGTCGTGGAGGACAACGAAGAGATGCGCGACTTCCTGCGCTCGACGCTCGACGGCACCTACGACGTGACGACGGCCCGCGACGGCCGCATCGGCTTGGAGAAGATTCGGCAGATTGTGCCCGACCTGATAATCTCCGACCTGATGATGCCGCACATGGACGGCTTCGAACTGTGCCGCTGCGTGCGCGACGACGCACAGACAAGCCACATTCCGTTCATCATGCTGACGGCCAAGAACAACGAGGCCGACATACAGACGAGCTACGACTGCGGGGCCGATGTCTTTCTATCGAAGCCTTTCAGCGTCAAGACTCTGCGAACACGCATCGAGGCTCTCATCGAATCGCGGGCCAAGCTGCAAAGGCTCTACCGCAAGAAGATTCTGTCGACACCCTCGGACATCGAGGTCGAATCCGAGAACGACAAATTCATCCTGCGCGTGGTGCGCATCATCGAGGAGAATCTCGAAAATCCCGACTTCAACGTCTCGATGCTCTGCGATGCGCTCGCGCTCTCCTATCTGACCGTCTACCGCAAAGTCAAGGCGCTGACGGGTGACACGGTCAACGACTTCATCCGCGCCGTGAAGCTCAAACGCGCGGCGCAATATCTGCGTTCGGGCGAGCTGCGAATCTCGGAGATTCTCTACAAGTCGGGCTTCAACAGCCACTCCTACTTCACCAAGTGTTTCAAGGAGTATTTCGGCATGACGCCCAAGGAGTACATGGAG
>CAMWIG010000130.1 GCA_947174295.1 uncultured Alistipes sp.
GGAGCAACTCCCCCACTTGAAAACATAATTAAGAACTAAAACAATACTGTAATATGAGATTCGACGAACTGGATTGGGACTACGACGTACTGGACGGCATCGACGCGATGAACTTCACGGAGATGACTCCCGTGCAGGAGGCCACAATCCCCCTGATACTCGAAGGCCGCGACCTGATAGGCTGTGCCCAGACCGGCACGGGCAAAACGGCGGCCTATACGCTTCCGCTTCTGAACCGCATGATGGACGAGGGCAACCCCGACAATGTCGTGCGGGCGATAATAATGGTTCCAACGCGCGAGCTCGCGATGCAAATCGACCAGCAGTTCCAGGGCTTCTCCTACTACCTGCCCATCTCGACTACGGTGGTATACGGCGGCGGCGCCGGCTCGGACTGGGAGACGCAGAAGCGCGGTCTGAAAATGGGCGCCGACGTGGTAATCGCCACTCCGGGGCGTCTGCTATCGCACATAACCAACAGCGGCATAGACCTTTCGCATGTCGACTACTTCATTCTGGACGAGGCCGACCGCATGCTCGACATGGGTTTCTTCGACGACATAATGAAGGTCGTGGCCGAGATTCCCAAGCAGCGTCAGACCATAATGTTCTCGGCAACGCTGCCGCCCAAAATCCGCACTCTCGCCAAACAGATTCTGCGCGACCCCGCGGAGGTGAACATCGCCATCTCGAAGCCCAACGAGGCTATCGACCAGTCGGCCTACGTATGCTACGAGAATCAGAAGAGCGGCATCATCCGCTCGATATTCTCCGAGCCGCTCAACACCAAGGCCATAGTCTTCTCGTCGTCGAAGCTGAAAGTCAAGGAGCTGGCCTATGCGTTCAAGCGCATGAAGCTCAATGCTGCGGCCATGCACTCCGACCTCGAACAGGAGCGCCGCGAGGAGGTCATGCTCGACTTCAAGAACGGTAAAATCGACCTGCTGGTGGCCACCGACATCGTGGCCCGCGGAATCGACATCGAGGATATCGGACTGGTCATCAACTACGACGTGCCGCACGACCCCGAGGACTATATCCACCGCATCGGCCGCACGGCGCGTGCTGCGGCGACGGGCGCGGCCATAACGTTCGTCTGCGTCGAGGAGCAGGGCAAGTTCCACCGCATCGAGGAGTTCATCGAGCGCGAGATTCCGAAGCGCGAGCTGCCCGAGGGGCTGGGCGATGCTCCCGAATACCGCCCCTCCGCAAACTCGGGTCGCGGCAGTCGCGGAGGCCGTGGCGGCCGAAGCGGAAAGTCGGGCGGCTCGGGTCGTTCGGGCCGGTCGCGAGGTCGTGCCGACAAGCCGCGCGCCGAGGCTCAGAAACCCGCGGCATCCGCGGCTGCGACAGCTCCCGCGGAGAGTGCTGCCGCAGCTGCCAAACCTGCCGAGGAGGGTGCTAAAAAAGCGCGCCGCCGTCATCGCGGAGGCCGCCGTCACCGCCGCGGCGACAAAGCCGCAGCAGCGAACGATACTCAGAAAACGCAAGAATAAACCACACGCGCCCTAAAACCGCGATGTCGAAAAAACGAATGCCGATGAAAAAGGTTGTCAGATTTTTTGCATTTCTTATCTCCTTTTGCTCAACGAGTTATGCGCAGGATGTCAGATTTTGCGAAAACGGCATGTCAGACCGCGCAAATTATTTCGACACCGATTCGTGGTTTTGTCAGACGATGTCGGAGACCGAAAACGTGTCGGAGCGACAGTTCGTCGTCACCGATTTCGGTGTCGTGTGCGACTCGACGAAAGTGCAGACCTCGGCATTGCAAGCGGTCATCGACCGGGCCGCCGAACACGGCGGAACGGTGGTCGTTCCCGAGGGAACATTTCTCTCTGGCGCGCTCTTTTTCCGCCCCGGCACGCACCTGAAAATCGAGCCGGGCGGCCGATTGAAAGGCAGCGACGACATAGCCGATTTCCCGGTGGTCGACACTCGTATCGAGGGGCGGTCGGTGAGGTATTTCGCCGCGCTGGTGAATGCCGACCGTGCCGACGGATTCACAATCTCGGGCGGCGGCACCATCGACGGCAACGGCCTGCGCTACTGGCGGGCGTTCTGGCTGCGGCGCGAGGTGAACCCCGACTGCACCAACATGGACGAGATGCGGCCGCGGCTGGTCTACATATCGAATTGCAGGGATGTTCGCATCGAAGGAGTCACGCTGTGCAATTCGCCCTTCTGGACTACGCACCTCTACCGTTCGGAGCGCGTGCGCATAGCCGGCTGCCGCATCCTGGCTCCGGCCGAGCCGGTCAAGGCGCCGAGTTCCGATGCCGTGGATGTCGATGCCTGCACCGACGTGCATATAAAGAGCTGCTATCTGTCGGTCAACGACGACGCCATAGCGCTCAAAGGCGGCAAGGGGCCCGACGCTCCGGCCGATGCCTCGAACGGCGCGAACCGCAACGTGCTTATCGAGGACTGCACGTTCGGATACTGCCACAGCGCCCTCACGTGCGGCAGCGAGGCCATCCACTGCGACAATGTCGTCATGCGCCGCTGCACGGTCGACCGCGCCGACCGCGTGCTTTGGCTGAAAATGCGGCCCGACACGCCGCAGCTCTACGAAAACATAACTGTCGAGGATATTCGCGGCAATGCCCGCACGATGCTCTTCGTCCACCCGTGGACGCAGTTTTTCGACCTGAAAGGACACACCGAAATACCGATGTCCTACGCCTCGAACGTCACGCTGCGGCGCATCGACCTCGATTGCGGAGCGGCGTTCGATATCGTGCGCGCCGACGACCAGTATATTCTTTCCGATTTTACACTCGAAAGGCTCGCTCTGCGCACGTCCGACGACTCGATGCCCGACGGCTGCATCCGCAACCTGCGCCGCACGGAGTGCTCCATAATCGAGACGGAGAGATAGCCCCCTCGCGGCAGCACACAGCGCGCAAGACGGCGCGCGGCGTTCCTACATCCATCCCATACGCATTCTCGCCCACGGCATGACCAGCGCTGCGGGTTTTCCCTCGCGCAACCGGTCGGCCATGTACTTCATGTAGGGGTCGGCGTGGCGGAAGAAGGCCTTGTATCCCTCGCACAGCGCGTTCATGCCCTCGTCGCCCTCGTCGCTCGTGGCGAAGCGGTGCTTGGGACACTCCCCGCGGCAGGCGAAGTACCATCGGCAGGCGCGGCAGGCCGCTGGTACGGAGTTGTGCTTGGCAGCGCCGAAGTCGGCCTGACGGCGCGATGCGAATGCTTCGACGAGCTCCGTAGAGGCTATGTTTCCCAGCCTGTACTCGGGATATACGAAGTGGTCGCAGGAGTATATGTCGCCGTTGTGCTCCACGACGAGCGAATCGCCGCACGAGTCGCAAAAGGCGCATAGCGCCGGTTTCATGCCCAGCCACTGCGCCAGCGAGACGTCGAACAGCTGCACGTAGTACGACCCCACGTCGGCCACGACCCACTCGTCTAATATGTCGCACATGAAGTCGCCGAATCCCGCGGCCGACACCGACCACTCGGCGAGACGGCCGCCCTCGGTTCCCGGCGGCACGATATGAGGCCGACGCCCATCGCCGCCCCCTGCGACATGCTCAACGACGGGCATGAACTGCATGTAGCGGCTGCCGATTGATTTCAGGAAGCGGTAGACCTCGCGGCCGCGTCCTTCGCTCAGCCGGTTTACGGTCGACATGGTATTGAACTCCACGCCCGTGCGGCGCATCAGCTCCACGGCGCGCATCACGCGGTCGAAGGTCGGACGGCGCCCCTTGTCCATGCGGCAGCCGTCGTGAATCGAGGCCGGGCCGTCGATGGAGACTCCCACCAGAAAGCCGTTGTCGCGAAAGAAGTCGCACCACCGCTCGTCGACGAGCGTGGCATTGGTCTGAAACGAATTCTCGATGCGCCGCCCTCCGGCATACTTGCGCTGCAACTCCACTGCCCGGCGGTAGAAGTCGAGCCCGGCGAGCATGGGCTCGCCGCCGTGCCAGACGAACGACACCGTGTCGACGCTGTTTCCCTCGATGTACTGCCGGATGTAGCGTTCGAGCATCTCGTCGCTCATGCGGAGCTCGCGGCCGCCGTACAGCGACTCCTTGTCGAGGTAGTAGCAGTAGTCGCAGTCGAGGTTGCAGGCCGAGCCTACGGGCTTGACCATCGTGCCGAATGCCGTCGGGCGCTGGCGCTTGACTATTTCGTCGAAGTGCAGGTAGGGAGTTTTACGTGACATGGACAAATGTATCTACTCATGGAAAAATTCCGGCCGCGGCGCATCTCCGCAGTCCGGCGGTCACAGAATCTTCTGAAACTCTATCTCGTCGCACCAGCCGTCGGGCGTCGAGAGCCAGTCGCGGCGGCGGCCCGACTCGACGAATCCCGCACGGCGGAACAGCGCGAGACTCGCAGCATTGCCGGCACCCACGCCGCACCACAGCTGATGCAGGCGCAGCGTGTCGCGGGCGTAGCTCTCCAACAGAGCGAGGGCCTCCGAAGCGTATCCTTTGCGGCGGTCTTCGGCGGCATATATCGCGATTCCGACCCCGGCGCGCAGATGCAGCGGGTCGAACTCGAAAAGGTCGACGGCGCCGACAGTCCGCCCTTCGGCGGTCTCGATCATCAGACGCATCTGCCGCTCGGCCCAGATGTCGCAGCCGCGCTCGATGAAACGCCCGATGACATAGCGCGAGAATGGCGCGACAGTGCCGCTGACGGGCCACAGCGCAGGGTCGTTCTCCCACGCGTAGATAAGCTCGGCATCGCCGGGCTCGACGGCCCGCAGACGACATGACGACCCGCTCGGACGCATGGGCTTACAGACCTATTATCTTGTTGCGGATGAGCATGGCCGCACCCCATGCGCTGGCGCTCTCGTTCATCTTCGAAAGACGGAACTTCGTGTCCTTGTAGACGAGATTGAGCGAGTATTTGTTCGTCGCCGATTTCAGCGGC
This sequence comes from uncultured Alistipes sp., assembly GCA_947174295.1. Taxonomy (GTDB): domain Bacteria; phylum Bacteroidota; class Bacteroidia; order Bacteroidales; family Rikenellaceae; genus Alistipes. Next base: position 4,912 of record CAMWIG010000130.1, read on the forward strand.
AGCATGACATAGTCGCCGGCTGCGGCGAGGTTGCCGCCCACGATGACCGTCTCGGGGTTGAACGTATTGATGAGGAACGCCACGGCACGGCCGACCTTTTCGCCCGCCTCCTCGATAAGCTCGATGGAGAGGTTGTCGTCGTTCTTGGCGGCGGAGATGATGTCGTCGATGTGAATCGACTCCCCGCGGTCGAACTTGTCGCGCAGGATGGAGTTGACGCCCGAGCGGAGTTTGTCGATCATCTTCTCCTCGATGGCGACGCCCGAAACTTCGGTTTCGAGACATCCCTTCTTGCCGCACGAACATATTATCTCGTTGTCGAAGAATGGTATGTGGCCGAACTCTCCGGCGAAACCGCTCTTGCCGTAGTATAGCTTGCCGTCGTTGACGATGCCGATAGCCACGCCGCGGCCCAGGTGAAGGTAGAGCACGTTGCTCTCGTCCTTGGATTTGCCGCACGAGTATTCGGCGTAGCAGCGTGCGCGTGTGTCGTTCTCCAACAGCACGCGTATGCCCGTGCGGCGGGCGAAGATGTCGCACAGCGACTCCTCGCTCGACGTGAAGTATTTGTAGCTGCGGCCCGTCTCGGGATTCACGCGGCCGGCGATGCAGACGCCCATGCCGAGAATCTTTCCGCGGTCGATGCCGCAGCCGGCTATGAAACGCTCGATGTTGGAGCATATCTTTTCCAGACACTGCGGGCGGTCCTGCAACTCGAAGTCGGTGTCGGTCTGTTCGAGGACGATGTTGTTCTGCAAGTCGGTGATGACGTAGCCCATGAAGTCGCGGCCCACGTTCACGCCGGCGAAGTATATCGCCGAATTGGCCAGACCGAAGATGTTGGGGCGGCGCCCGCCCGGGGTCTCGACCTTGCCCAAATCGTTGACTATGTTTTCATCGACGAGCTCCTGAACGAGCTTCGTCATGGTAGGTACGCTGATGTGCAACTCCTTCGTCAGCTCCGAAAGCGTGCATTCGCCGTTGACGGCCATGTATGCGATGATGTTGCGCTTCAAGAGGCTGTTTTTGTGAGAAATGCCCTTCAAAGTCTCGGTTGCGTCGCTATAAAAGAATTCCGTAAGAGATGCCATTGTCAAACTATTTTTGAAAATATTTGCAAATATAATATAAATA
>CAMWIG010000131.1 GCA_947174295.1 uncultured Alistipes sp.
GTGCGAAGCGATTCGAGCACCTCGGGATTGCGGACGTACCCTCCCACCGAGGTTTCGTTTTCGCACAGGACCTTGACTATTGCGGTCGCCCAGCTGCCGTAGCCGATGACGGCGCAGCGGGCGTTTTTATCGAGTTTCTGTTCCATTATTTTTGCGGATACGCAGTTATCATTCTACAAAAATAACGAAAATTCTCGTTCGGCAATAAAAAATCGTCGTTTCTTTATCTCCGCACCCGGGTCCGGAGCGCGTTCGTCGCCGCTGAAATTCAGCATCGGTGCGCCGCTGTCCGGCAGGCGGTGGGCGGGGGTGCGGAGCGATGTTGCCGCCTATGTGGAAAATGGAGTGTTTTTTTGTGAAAAATATCCGATACTTTTTCTATCTTTGCGGAGGTTTATATCCGTTCGGAAAAACAGCGTCGCAGACGGCCTCGGCAGGCCGCGGCGCACCGCCCGGAGAGGCCTTGCGATGCGTTCCGGGTGCGGACGGCCACACGGCCGGCGGCGGCCGGCGCGAAACGACAGACAAAAAACGTTTTACTGCGATATGGGAATCTTTTCACTCACTCAGGAGCTGGCGATCGACCTCGGAACGGCCAACACCCTGATTATCCACAACGGGAAGGTGGTGGTCGACGAGCCGTCGATCGTCGCGCTCGACGTGCACACCGGCAAACTCGTGGCGATAGGCCATCAGGCGCGCCAGATGCACGAGAAAACCAACCCCAACATGAAGACGATACGTCCGCTGAAAAACGGCGTGATTTCGGACTTCAACGCCACGGAGCTCATGCTGCGCGGCATGATTAAGAAAGTCAAGACCTCGGGCGGCATATTCTCGCCGTCGCTGCGCATGGTCATCTGCATACCGTCGGGTTCGACCAACGTCGAGATACGCGCCGTGCGCGACTCGGCGGAGCATGCCGGCGGCCGCGAGGTCTACATGATATACGAGCCGATGGCCGCTGCGCTCGGTGCCGGTCTCGACGTCGAGGCGCCCGAGGGCAACATGGTAATCGACATCGGCGGCGGTACGTCGGAGATAGCCTGCATCTCGCTGGGCGGCATCGTCTGCTCGGAGTCCATCGACGTGGCCGGCGACGTGTTCACCTCGGAGATTCAGAACTACGTGCGCCAGCAGCACGGAATCCGCATCGGCGAGCGCACGGCCGAGGCTATCAAGCACTCGATAGGTGCGGCCATCCTCAATCTCGACGAGGAGCCCGAGGACTTCAAGGTGACGGGCCCCGACATGCTCACGGCCCTGCCCAAGGAGGTGTCGCTCAACTACACGGAGATAGCCTACGCTCTCGAAAAGTCGCTCACCAAGCTCGATGCCGCACTGATGAAGGTGCTCGAAACCATGCCGCCCGAGCTCTATGCCGACATCGTGAAGAACGGCATCTATCTGGCCGGCGGCGGCGCCCTCATCAAGGGTCTCGACAAACGCCTGCACGCCAAGACGGGCCTGCCGTTCCACATCGCCGAAGACCCGCTGCGCGCAATCGCACGCGGTACGGGCATCGCCCTGAAAAACATCAACCGCTTCTCGTTCCTGATGCGATAGGCGGAGAGTTGATAAGATCCGTTTGCCGGGCGGGATGTTCCCGTTTGCGGCAGACGGATCGAATCTTTACGGGAGCGCCGGGCGCTCCTTAAAAAGCACGACCTACGAGGCAACATGCACAAGCTGTTCGAATTCATACGGAGCATCTACGTATTCCTGCTCTTCATCATCTTCGAGGCGGTGGCGCTCAACTACTACGCCCACTCGTCGAGTTACGCGCAGGCCAAACTGCTCACGCGGTCGAACCGCGTGGTAGGAGGCGTGCACGGCGCGCTGTTCGAGGTGCGGCACTACTTCTCGCTGCGCCGCGAGAACGAGGCGCTGCTGGCCCGTCTGGCCGAGACGGAGAACCGCTTGGCGGCACTCGCGGAGAGCGGCCAGGCGGCGGAGAGCGCAACGGCGCAAATCGACTCGGCGTTTGCCGACGCGGCGTGGACGAAGTATGTCTACATGACCGCCCGCGTGGTCAGCTCGTCGGTCAACAAGAGCCGCAACTTCATGGTTCTCGACCGGGGCATGGCCGACGGCGTGAAGACCGACATGGCCGTGGTGTCGCCGCGCGGTGCCATGGTCGGTTACGTGGTGGGGTGCTCCGACCGCTACTCCGTGGTGCTTCCGGTGCTCAACACCTCGTTCCGCGCCAGCGGCAAATTGCAGCGCGGGCAGCACTTCGGCTCGATAGTGTGGGACGGATTCGACAAGCATGCGGTGCGTCTTACCGAGCTGTCGAAGTATGCCGAGCCGCAAATCGGCGACACGGTGGTGTCGACCGGATTTTCGCACTACTTCCCCGAGGGTGTGATGATAGGGCGCGTCACCGACTGCCGCATGAACGGTACGCGCACGGCATACGACCTCGACCTCGACCTGGCGGCCGACCTCTCGGCGCTGCATCGCGTGATACTTATCGACAACCGCGATCAGGACGAGATTCGCGAACTCGTATCCTCGGCCGCAGAACAATATAACTGACAGACCATGTACCGCACCATACACTACATAGCGCTGTTCGCGACGCTGCTGCTCGTCCAGATTTTCATATTCGACAATCTGGCGCTGAGCCCCTATTTCAATCCGCTGATATACGTGACGATGCTCGTGCTGATGCCTATGGAGTCGCGTTCGGTCGTGCTGCTGTTCACCGGCCTCGCACTCGGTCTGGCGGCCGACTTCGCGACGGGCGGTGCGGGGCTCAACACGGCGGCCACGCTCCCCGCGGCATTTCTCCGGCAGCCTCTTCTGGCGCTCTTCTGCGACCGCGACGACCTGCGCGACGGCGGCGTTCCGTCGGCGCCGCGCATGGGCGGCGAGTGGAACTTCATGCGCTACGCCGCAACCGTAGTGGCCGTTCAGCATGCCGCATTCTTCATGTTGGAGTCGATGTCGGCGGTGCTGCTGCCGCACGTGCTGCTGCGCACGGTGCTCAGCGCCGCGTTCACGCTGCTGTTCGTCTTCATTGCGGCGCGTCTGTTCACATATAACATATCGCGAGTATGATAGGCCGCAACGAAAGTTTCGCACGCATGCGCACGCTGCGCATCGTCGTGCTGTTCATATTTCTGGTCATCGCAGGCCGTCTGTTCTACCTGCAAATCATCGAGGGAAACCGCTATCGCGCCCTCTCCGAGGGCAATGCGCTGCGTCACGTGGTGCAGTATCCGCCGCGCGGCGAGGTGTTCGACCGCAACGGCGAATATCTGGTGCAGAGCAAGGAGTGCTACGACCTGATGGTCATCTCGCGGGAAATCGACCGCAAGGGGTTCGATACGGCCCGCATGTGCTCCGTGGTGGGCATCACGCCCGAGAAACTGAAACGGGCGCTGGCCAACGCCCGTATGCGCCCGCGTGCTCCCTATATGATTGCCAACTTCATCCCCACGGAGGTCAAGCTGCGTTTCGACGAGTGCAACTTCCAGGGGTTTTACACCGTCTACCGCACCGTGCGCCAGTATCCGCGCAAAATCGGCGGCAACCTGCTGGGCTATGTCAGCGAGGTCGACGAGCGCGACCTGAAACGCGACCCGTCGTACCGCCCCGGCGACTACATCGGAAAGAGCGGCGTCGAGTCGGCATACGAGGAGGTTCTGCGCGGCCGCAAGGGTGTGAAGATTCAGGAGGTCGACACCCACGGCGCAATCAAGGGCTCCTACATGAACGGCATGTACGACTCGCTTCCCGAGCCGGGAAAATATCTGGTCTGCACCATCGACGCGCGTCTGCAAGCCTTCGCCGAGGAGCTCATGCGCGGCAAGGTTGGTGCGGCCGTAGCCATCGAGCCCGCCACGGGCGAGATTCTGATGATGGTCTCCTCGCCGACCTACGACCCCGACGAACTGGTGGGGCGCGAGCGCGGCAACAACTACATGAAGATGCTCCGCAACAAGCGGCAGCCGCTATACAACCGGGCAGTCAGAGCGCGCTATCCGCCGGGTTCGACCTTCAAGCTGGTGCAGGGTCTCATCGGTCTGGAAGAGGGTGTGCTCACGCCCTCGAACGCCTACCCGTGCCACGGCGGTTACAGCTACGGCAACAAGAAGATGAAGTGCCACGCCCACGCCTCGCCGCTCGATTTGCGCGCTGCGGTGGCCAACTCGTGCAACGCCTACTTCTGCTATGTTTTCCGCAACATTCTCGACAACCGCCGCTACGACAATGTCAAGGACGGTTTCGACCACTGGCGCGACTACGTGCTGAGCTTCGGATTCGGCCGCAAGCTCGACTCCGACTTCCTGGGCGAGGGCAACGGCTACGTCCCCGACCACGAGTTCTACGACAAGCGCTACCGCGGCTCGTGGAACTCGCTGACGGTCATTTCGCTCTCGATCGGTCAGGGCGAGCTGGGATGCACGCCGTTGCAGATGGCCAACCTCGCGGCGATAATCGCCAACCGCGGATACTACTACATACCGCACATCGTCAAGCGAATCGAAGGATGCGACTCGTTGGACGCGCGTTTCTACGAAAAGCACTACACGAAGGTCGATGCTCGCCACTTCGAGCCGATAGCCGAGGGCATGTGGCGCGGCGTGAACGTTCCGGGCGCCGGAACGTCGCACGGTGCGTTCCTCGAAGGGTGGGACGTCTGCGGCAAGACCGGCACGGCCCAGAATCCGCACGGCGCCGACCACTCGACGTTCCTCTCGTTCGCACCGAAGGACAACCCGAAGATAGCGATTTCGGTCTATGTCGAGAACGGCGGCTTCGGCGCGTCGGCGGCGCTGCCCATCGCCAGCCTGCTCGAAGAGTTCTACCTGACGGACACCATCCGGCGCCCGTGGCTGGTGGATTACATCAAGAACAAACAGATCTACTATCCGTACTATGCAAAGTAGAGGTTACAACGCCATATTCGCAGGAGTCGACCGCGTGGCGGTCGTGCTCTACCTGCTGCTGGTCATCGTGGGCTGCGTGAGCATCACCGCCGCGTCGTTCTCCGACGAGGGGGGCGGCATGTTCTCCATGTCGCACTTCTACATGAAGCAGTTCGTATGGGTGGGAATCGCGCTCTCGACGGCCGTCGTCGTGCTGCTGCTGGACGCCCGGTTCTACCACATGTTCGCCTATCCGGCCTATCTGGGCGGTCTGGTGCTGCTCGTGGCCGTGTTGCTGTTCGGCCGCGAGGTCAACGGCGCCAAGGCGTGGTTCGAGTTCGGCTCGATACGCGTGCAGCCCGTGGAGTTCGCCAAAATCGCGACGGCGCTGGCCGTGGCGCGTGCCATGAGCACCTACTCGTTCTCGATATCGAGAGTCGGAAATCTCATGAAGGTGGGCATGATAATCGGTCTGCCGCTGCTGATAATCATTCTGCAAAACGACACCGGCTCGGGAATCGTCCTCGGGTCGTTCCTCTTCGTGCTCTACCGCGAGGGGCTGAACAACTGGCTCTGCATACCGGTGCTGCTCATCGCGGCGCTGTTCATCTTCTCGTTCCTGCTCACGCCGATGACCATGCTCGTCATACTGATTCTCGTCTGCACCGTCTCCGAGGCGATGATGAACGGGCAGTGGCGCACGCGCATCGTCTACCTCGCGTCGTTGGCTCTGGGCAGCATCCTGCTCTACGGTGCGGCCCGGGTCGTCGTGCCCGGGGCGATGGACATGTACCGCTGTCTGCTGACCGTCACGCTGCTGTCGCTCGCCGGCGTTGCCGTCTATGCGTTCCGCACCAACCTTACGAACATATTCATCACGCTTGCGCTCTTCATCGGAGCCATGGTGTTCCTGCCGACTACCGACTACATCTTCAATTCGATACTCAAAGACCACCAGCGCAACCGAATCCTGAGTTTTCTGGGCATCGTCAGCGACCCGCTGGGCGTGGACTACAACGTCAATCAGGCCAAAATCGCCATCGGTTCGGGCCGCGTGCTGGGCAAGGGGTTCATGGAGGGTTCGCAAATCAAGTA
>CAMWIG010000132.1 GCA_947174295.1 uncultured Alistipes sp.
CGCGGTTGGCGTCGATCGAACCCAGCATGCCGGCGTCGACGGCGCACTGCAACTCATGCTCGAAAGTGTGGCTGGCCAGAGTGGCGTGGTTGACCTCGATGTTGACCTTGAAGTCCTTGTCCAGACCGTGGGCGCGCAGGAAGCCTACGACGGTCTCGGTGTCGACGTCGTACTGGTGCTTCATGGGCTCCATGGGCTTGGGCTCGATGAGGAAGTTGCCCTTGAAGCCCTTGGCGCGTGCGTAGTCGCGGGCCATGGTGAGCATGGTCGCCATGTGCTCCTTCTCGCGCTTCATGTCGGTATTCAGCAGCGACATGTAACCCTCGCGGCCGCCCCAGAAGACGTAGTTCTCACCGCCCAGTTCGATGGTGGCGTCGATGGCGTTCTTGATTTGAAGCATCGCGCGCGCTGCGGTCGGGAAGTCGGGGTTGGTCGACGCGCCGTTCATGTAGCGGCCGTTCGAGAATACGTTTGCCGTACCCCACAGCAGCTTGATGCCGGTCTCGGCCTGCTTCTGCTTGGCGTAGGCTACTATCTCTTTGAGGTTCGACTCGTACTCCTCGATAGTCGTGCCCTCGTCGACGAGGTCGACGTCGTGGAAGCAGTAGTACTCGATGCCCATCTTCTGCATGAACTCGAAACCTGCGTCCATCTTGTGCTTGGCGATTTCGACCGCCGTCGCGCCCTCCTTCCACGGGAAGGTCTTGGTGCCGCCGCCGAACTGGTCGCCGCCCTCGGCGCAGAGGGTGTGCCACCATGCCATCGAGAAACGCAGCCAATCCTTCATCTTGCGGCCGCGGACGACCTGCTCGGGGTTATAGTAGTGGAACGCCATGGGATTCTTCGAATCCTTGCCTTCGAATGCGATTTTTCCTATTCCGGGAAAATACTCTTTAAGTGCCATAAATTGATGTGTTTTTAATAAGTTAATGTTATGTTAGTTCTTCCGATATCGTTTTTACGCTCTGCCCGGTCGCACGTGCACGGCCCGGAGCGTGTGTTTGTACGTCATACGTTTGTCTGCTCGCAGGCCTGCGGCGACGCTCTGACGCCATTCTACATTCGCGACAGTTTGCTTTCGACCTCGGCTTTCCATGCCGCGTAGGCCGTGTCGAGCGACTCTTTCCACTCGGGGTTGGGGCGCACGACCTCCAATCGTTTGAGCGAGGCGAACGCCTCCTCGCGCGAGCGGTAGTATCCTGCGCCGAGCGCTGCGCCGCGTGCCGCACCGAGCGCTCCGTCGGTGTTGAAGAGCTCGATTTCGGCGCCTGTGAGCGTGGCCAGCGTCTCGCGGAAGATGGGCGAGAGGAACAGATTGGCCTTGCCGGCGCGGATGACGTTGGGGCGCAGGCCCATTTCGCGCATCACGTCGATGCCGTAGCGGAACGAGAACGCTATGCCCTCGTGCACGGCGCGGATGATGTGGCCCGTGGTGTGGCGGTTGAGGTCGATGCCCGAGAGCGAGGCTCCCGTGTAGCGGTTTTCGAGCACGCGCTCGGCACCGTTGCCGAACGGTATGGCCAGCAGCCCCTCGGAACCTGCCGGAACGGCGGCCGCGAGACTGTTCATCGTGTCGTAGTCCATGCCCTGGGCGATGTTGCGGCGTATCCACGAGTTCATGATGCCCGTGCCGTTGATGCAGAGCAGTATGCCGTAACGCGGCGTTGCGGCCGAGTGGTTGACGTGCAGGAAGGTGTTCACGCGCGACAGCGGGTCGGCCTTCGGTGTGTCGGCCACGCCGTACACCACGCCGCTCGTGCCGCCCGTCGCGGCTATTTCGCCGGCGTCGAGCACGTTGAGCGAGAAAGCGTTGTTGGGCTGGTCGCCGGCGCGGTAGGAGATGGGCGTGCCCTCGGGAATGCCGAACATACGCTCCGTCTCGGCATTGGTGAAGGCCTCGGTGCCTATCGACAGCCCGGCGTCGGGAATCATCGAGAGGGGTATGCCGTAGTTGTCGGCTACGAAATCGGCGCGGCGGCCCTCCTTGAAGTCCCAGAGAATCTGCTCCGACAGACCGCTTTCGGTCGTCGAGATTTTGCCCGACAGACGATATGCCGTGTAGTCGCCCGGCAGCATGAACTTGTCGATGCGGGCGAATGTTTCGGGCTCGTTGCGCTTGACCCATGCGGCTTTCGAGGCCGTGAAGTTGCCCGGCGAGTTGAGCAGATGTTCCAGACAGTGCTCGCGGCCGAGTGCGGCCATCGCTTCGGCGCCGGTCTCCACGGCGCGCGAGTCGCACCATATTATCGCCTTGCGCAGGGGGCGCCCTTCGGCGTCGAGCGTAACCAGACCGTGCATCTGGTAGGTTATGCCTATCGCCCGCACGTCGGACATCGGGTATTTCGATGCGATGTCGCGGATGCCTTCGCCGATGTAGCGCCACCACATTTCGGGGTCTTGTTCGGCCCAGCCGGGAGCCGGAGCGTCGATGGGCATCTCCGACTTGGGATTGGTGGACGATGCTACGCATTCGCCGGTCGCGATGTCCATGAGCGACACCTTGACGGACGAAGAGCCCATATCTATGCCAAGAGTTTTCATTTTCGTGTTTGCGTTTAGTTATTTCAGGTTAATCGAAGATGCGGTGCCGGTCGCACGCAAAGACCCGGTCTTTCGCGTAGGACGGCGGTGCCGCTCTAAGACGAAGTCAAAGTTACGAAAAATATCGTTACGCCGACATGTAATTTTTATCTCATGAGTAGGATTTTTTGGCACTCTCCGCTGACGAAGTGTCGCCGGCGCGTGACGAAGTGTCCGTATCGGTGACTGTTTGTCAGTGCGGAGGCCTTGCGGCGTGACAGGGCGTCGCACGACGGTGCGTTGGCAGGTCTTTTGCTGAATATGCGGGTGCAGTGCGAACTTCGAGATAATTCGAACTGGGTATATGATTTTTTAAACCGATATATTATGAATATCAATTCACTGACCGTAAAGGCTCAGGAGGCGTTGCAGGCTGCCGTGCGGTTTGCGGCGCAGAGCGGGCAGCAGGCCGTCGAGCCGCTGCATCTGGCGAGTGTCCTGTTGAAGGAGGACGATTCGCTGTCGGCATTTCTGCTCGGCCGTGCGGGCGTCAACGTCCGTGCGCTGCGCGAGGAGATTGCGCGCGCCGTCGGGTCGCTGCCGCGCGTCACGGGCGGGTCGGAGCCCTATTTCGCCACCGACACCACGAAGGTCATACAGCGGGCCGTCGACTTCACGCGCACGTTCAACGACAAGTATGCGTCGGTCGAGCATCTGCTGCTGGCGCTCGTCGCCGAACGCGGCGCGGCGGCCGACATGCTCAAACGCGCCGGCGCCACCGAGCGCGAGCTCGTCGAGGCCATACGCACCTTCCGCAAGGGGGCGACGGTCGATTCGCAGACGGCGTCGCAGGAGTTCGACGCGCTTGGCAAGTACGCCATCAACCTCAACGAGCAGGCCCGAGCCGGAAAGCTCGACCCCGTAATCGGCCGCGACGAGGAGATTCGCCGCGTGTTGCAGATTCTCTCGCGCCGCACGAAGAACAACCCGATTCTCGTCGGCGAGGCGGGTGTCGGCAAGACGGCCATAGCCGAAGGGATAGCCCACCGCATAGTCGACGGCGACGTGCCGGAGAATCTGAAATCGAAGGTCATCTTCTCGCTCGACATGGGTGCGCTGATTGCCGGCGCGAAGTATCAGGGCGAGTTCGAGGAGCGTCTGAAAGCCGTCGTGCAGGAGGTCATAGCCAGCGACGGCGAGATACTGCTCTTCATCGACGAGATACACACGCTGGTCGGGGCGGGCAAGTCATCGGGTGCGATGGATGCGGCCAACATCCTCAAACCGGCGCTCGCGCGCGGAGAGCTGCGCACCATTGGCGCCACGACGCTCGACGAGTTTCAGAAGTACTTCGAGCAGGACAAGGCGCTCGAACGGCGTTTCCAGAAGGTCATGGTCGACGAACCCACGACCGACGACGCAGTCTCGATTCTGCGCGGCCTGAAAGAGCGCTACGAGAACCACCATCAGGTGCGCATCAGGGACGAGGCAATAATCGCGGCCGTGGAGCTCTCGCACCGCTACATCACCTCGCGCTTCCTGCCCGACAAGGCCATCGACCTGGTCGACGAGGCGGCGTCGCGCCTGCGTTTGGAGATGAACTCCGTGCCCGAGGAGATAGACTCGCTCGACCGCCGCGTGCGCCAGCTCGAAATCGAGCGCGAGGCCATACGCCGCGAGAACGACACGGAGCGCGTGGAGACACTCACGCGCGAAATCGACGAGCTGAAAGCCCGCGACTCGGAGATGCGCGCCCGCTGGCAGAGCCAGCGCGACATGCTGAACCGCATACAGCAGGACAAGGACTCCATCGAGCGGCTGAAAGTCGAGGCGCAGCAGGCCGAGCGCGAGGGCAACTACGGCCTGGTGGCCGAAATCCGCTACGGCAAGATTCAGGAGGCGCAGAAGCGTATCGAGGCCTTGCAGGAGGAGTTCCGCGCCGCGTCGTCGGGCGAATCCATGATAAAGGAGGAGGTCGATGCGCAGGACATCGCCGAGGTAGTGTCGCGCTGGACGGGAATACCCGTCACGCGCATGCTCGCCTCGGAGCGCGAGAAGTTGCTGCACATGGAGCGCGAGCTGCACCGCCGCGTAGTGGGGCAGGAGCGCGCCATCGAGGCCATAGCCGATGCCGTGCGCCGCTCGCGCGCCGGGCTCAACGACCCGCGCAAGCCTATCGGCTCGTTCATCTTCCTCGGCACGACGGGTGTCGGAAAGACCGAGCTGGCGAAGGCGCTGGCCGAGTTCCTGTTCAACGACGACAACATGCTCACGCGCATCGACATGAGCGAGTATCAGGAGCGCCACAGCGTCTCGCGTCTGGTCGGGGCGCCTCCGGGATACGTCGGCTACGACGAGGGCGGACAGCTCACCGAGGCCGTGCGGCGCAAGCCCTATTCCGTGGTGCTGCTCGATGAAATCGAGAAGGCCCATCCCGACGTGTTCAACATTCTGTTGCAGGTGCTCGACGACGGGCGTCTGACCGACAACAAGGGCCGCACGGTCGACTTCCGCAACACGATAATCATCATGACCTCCAACATGGGCTCGCAGCTCATTCAGGAGAACTTCGCCTCGGCCGTCGACGGCGGCCGCGTGTCGGAGGAGGTCGTGGAGCGCACGCGCGAGGCGGTCGTCGAGATGCTCAAACAGCAGCTCAAACCCGAGTTCCTGAACCGTATCGACGAAATAGTGATGTTCGAGCCGCTCACGCGCGAGGACATACGCCGCATAGTCGATATTCAGATGTCGGTTATCCGCCGCATGCTCGCCGAGAACGGCATAGAGCTGACCTACACCGACGCCGCACGAGACTGGCTGGCCGATGCGGGCTTCGACCCGCTCTACGGCGCGCGCCCCGTGAAGCGCACCATTCAGCGGGCGATAGTCAACGACCTTTCGAAGCGCATTCTCGCCGGCGAGGTCGACCGCTCGAAACCCATCTCGATCGACGCCTCGCCCGACGGGCTGACGTTCGGAAATTAAAGACCTGCGGACTGTTACAGTCCGCAGGTCTTTAATTTAATCGGCAATCATTAATGAGTTTTGCGCCTTGGTGTTCCGAATGTTAATGACAGCGTTGCGAACGGTCCCGATTACTCATTGAGAATTACCGATTGCCTATCGCCGATTGCGCAGCCGCGATTTGCTGTTTTGGTTTAAAAACGGTATATTTGTGCAATTAACTGATTGATTATGGAATACGACGTTGTAAATGATGCCGCGGGCTCGGTTCGGAATATCGAGATGGTTTATGTCGAGGGCGGTACATTCACGATGGGTGCGTCCGTTTCGGATTCGATGGCAAGGGTCGATGAGAGACCGGCCCGTCGCGTAACGCTGTCGGGTTACCGTATCGGCAGGTATGCGGTTACGCAAGGGCTGTGGGTGGAGATTATGGGCTCCAATCCGAGCCGATGGAAAG
>CAMWIG010000133.1 GCA_947174295.1 uncultured Alistipes sp.
GTCTACTACCTCAACGGCGACCTGCCGCCCAAGAGTATAAAAGAACTGCGACTCAACGGCATAGACTACTACAAGGGCACGCTGCGCGAGCATCCCGAATGGGTCGCCGAAGCGCACCGGCTCGGACTCGAAGTGAACGTGTGGACGGTGAACACCGAGGAGGAGATGCGCCATTTCATCGACCTCGGCGTCGACTACATCACCACCGACCGCCCCGAGACTCTTCAATCGCTCCTGAAACGGTAAGGCCATGCGACGTATCACCGCCCTGGTCATCTGCCTCTGCACGACGCTCCTCGCCCCGGCCCGCGAGCCGCAATCGTTCTTCCGCGACTCCGATCTCATACTCTGCGGCAGCTACTACTACCCCGAGCAGTGGCCCGAGGAGCAGTGGGGCCGCGACCTGAAACGCATGGCCGAACTCGGGTTCGAATTCACGCATTTCGGAGAGTTCGCGTGGTCGGCCATGGAGCCCGAAGAGGGACGTTTCGACTTCGCATGGCTCGACAAAGCCGTCGAAACGGCAGCCTCCGTCGGACTGAAAGTCATCATGTGCACTCCGACAGCCACCCCTCCCGCGTGGCTCACGCACAAACATCCCGACATCGCCGTAGTAACCGACTCGGGACGCGCGCTCGAACACGGAGGGCGCCAGCATGCGTCGTGGTCGAGCGACATCTACCGCACCTACGTGGAGAGGGTGGTCGCGGCACTCGCCGAACGCTACGGCCGCAATCCGGCCGTCATCGGCTGGCAAATCGACAACGAACCGTCGCACTACTCCTACACCTACGACCACAGCGAGAACGCCCAGCGCTCATTCCGCCGCTGGCTGCGCGAGAAGTACGGCACAATCGAGGAGCTGAACCGCGTATGGGGCACTTCGTTTTGGAGTCTTGCCTACAACGACTTCGAGCAGATACGCATACCGAACCAAAAAACGCTCGCCGGCACCGCCAATCCGCACTCCGTGCTCGACTACAAGCGCTGCACGGCCGACGAGGCGGCGGCGTTCATCGACTTCCAATGCGAGGTGCTGCGCCGCAGCATCGACCCCTCGCAGTGGATTACGACCAACACCATGCCCGGATGCTCGGCCGTCGATCCGGCCCGCATGCAGGGCCCCGACTTCGCATGCTACACGCGCTATCTGGTCAACGGCCGCTACGCCGGACACGGCGAGCAGGGATTCCGCATCTCGAAACCCGAGCTGCTGGGATGGAACAACGACTACTACCGCTCGCTGCGCGGCGTGTCGGGCGTCATGGAGATTCAGCCCGGACAGGTCAACTGGGGCAAGTTCAACCCGCAGCCCTACCCTGGCGCCGTCCGATTGTGGATGTACCACATATTCGCCGGCGGAAACCGATTCGTCTGCCACTACCGCTTCCGCCAGCCGCTGCGCGGCAGCGAACAGTACCACTACGGCACACTCTCGGCCGACGGCGTGACGCCGAGTCTCGGCGGCCGCGAAATCGTGCGGTTCAACCGGGAAATAGCCGAACTGCGCCGGTCATGGCGACCCGGCGCGAAACTGCCGAAGCGGCTGCGCGACCTGCGCACGGCGATATTGGTCAATCCCGACAACCGCTGGGACATGGAGTTCCAGCCCCTGACCGACCAGTGGAGCACCTCGGCGCATCTGGACAAATACTACAACATCGCCAAACGCGCAGGAGCGCCAACCGACATCATAGGCGAGGAGCACGACTTCGACCGCTACCCCGTAATCATCGCCCCGGCCTACGAACTGGCCGACTCGCAGCTCATAGCACGCTGGGAGCGCTACGTCCGCCGCGGCGGCCATCTGATACTCACCTGCCGCACGGCGCAGAAAGACCGCACCGGCGCGCTGTGGGAGGCCAGGCCGTCGGAGCCTATTTACGCTCTGGCCGGAATCGACGACATGTGGTTCGACCATCTGCCGCGCAACCGGCAGGGCAAGGTCTCGTTCGACGGCCGCACCTACGGATGGAACAACTGGGCCGACGTGCTGACCCCGTCGCCCGAAGCCGAGGTATGGGCCCGCTACGACGACCAGTTCTATGCCGGCAAGGCCGCCGTCGTGCATCGCAGGGCGGGCCGCGGCTCGGTGACCTACATCGGAGCGGACACCGACGACGGACGGCTGGAATATGCCGTGCTGCGCCGCATCTACTCTTCGCTGGGCGAGCCGTTCGACCTGCCCGAAGGCGTCGTCGTGGAGTGGCGCGACGGATTCTGGGTCGGCCTCAACTACACCTCCGACACGCAGCTGCTGCCCATACCCGACGGCGCACGGATTCTCATCGGCTCGGCCGAGCTCGCCCCGGCCGAAGTCGCCGTATGGCGGCAGTGACCGCCGGCCGCCGCACGAACCGGCAACTGACGGCACGGGGCGCAACGTCCCGCGACACGAAGACGTCCCCGCAGGAAATTCCTGCGGGGACGTCCATCTAAAATCGGCACCGAAAGGCTACTGCGCTTCGAGGTAGTAGACTCCGCTGTCGTAAATCTTGTAGAGGTCGGGATTGAAGCCCTTCTCGACAAGCAGGTCGCCGCCGAGCACCCGGCCGTCGCCCCAATACCGTGATTTGTCGACATTCAACTCGCGGACGGCATACTTGCGGTCGCGCGCCAGGCCGTGCAGGCGCAGCTGCGTTTTGAGCGTGCGGCTGCGGTATTTCAGACAGTATGCGAACACGACGGCCCGCGACTTGTCCTTCGACACGTACATCAGCGCGCACAAGCCGTCGGGGTCGTAGGGCGACGCTATGCGGTAGAGGTCGCCCGACGCTATCAGGTCGCGGTACATGGAGTAGGACTCCACGGCACGGCGTGCGAAATCACGCTCCCGCCCGGTCATATTCTGCGGTTGCAGCTCCATTCCGAGACGGCCGGACGAAGCCACGTCGAAGCGGAATTTCAGCGGCGTGGAGTTGCCCGTCTGGTGGTTGGGTACGGCCGATACGTGGGCGCCCGTCACCAGAGCCGGGTATATCATGTTGGTGCCGTACTGTATGAACACGCGGGAGAGGGCCTCCGTGTTGTCGCTCGTCCACACCTCGTCGAAGTATTTCAGCGCACCGTAATCCACTCGTCCGCCGCCCGACGCGCACGACTGCACCACCACGTCGGGGTACTTGGCGCGTATGCGTTCCAGCACGGCATAGAATCCCCGCACGTAGTCTATCCAGAAGTGCGACTGGCGGCCGTCGGGCAGCCACTCCGAACCGGCGCTCTCCACGTGACGGTTGGCGTCCCACTTCACGTAGTCGATATGCGGCGAGAGCTGCATCGTGGAGTCGAACACGCCGAACACGAAATCCTGCACGGCGGGATTCGACAAATCCAGAAGCCACTGGTTGCGAATCTTCGTCTTTTCACGGCCGGGCGCCTGCACGACCCAGTCGGGATGCTTGCGGTAGAGTTCGCTCTTCTCGTTTATCATCTCGGGCTCGATCCATATTCCGAATTTGAGTCCCTTGCCGTGGGCGTAGCGGGCCACGCTGTCGATGCCTTCGGGCAGCTTGGCGACGTTGACGCACCAGTCGCCCAGACCGGCACGCGAATCGTTGCGCGGAAACTCGCGGCCGAACCATCCGTCGTCGAGAACGAACATTTCGAGCCCCATGTCCGCCGCATCGTCCACCATGCGCAGCAGCGTCTCGGTCGTGAAGTCGAAATAGGCCCCCTCCCAGCTGTTGAGCAGTGTGGGCCGCACCTGCGACGGATTCCACACCCCGTGGCTGCGCGCCCAGTCGTGCAGGTTGCGCGACGCTCCGCCGGCACCCTCGGCGCTGTACGTCAGAATCATGTCGGGCGTGACGAAGCGCTCTCCGCCCGCGAGCTCGTACTCCGAGGCGTAGGGATTGATGCCGCCCGTGATGCTGAGCAGGTCGAACTCGTCGACCTCGAAGTTGATGCGGAAGTTGCCCGTCCACGCCAGAGCGCCGGCTATCACCTCGCCGCAGTTCTCGTCGAATGTTTCGGTGTCGAGCGAGAGCATGAACGACGGATTCTCGGTGTGCGTCGTGCGCACGCCCTTGCGGGTCTCGATGCTCTTCATGCCGTGCGTTAGCAGCGTGCGGTCGACCTGCATCTCGCGGGCCCACGAACCGTAGAAGTGGGTCAGCAGATATTTCGAAGCCTTGACGGGCAGCGTCGCAGAATAGAAATCGTGCAGCCTCAACGGCTTCCTGCCGCCGTTGAATATCTCGCAGTGCGCCGTGATGACGTTTTCACGTTCGTAGGCCGTGTAGACCATCGTAACCGTCACAGCGTCTTTCCGATCGACGAGCTCGACGCTCGTGCGGGTCACTCCGTCGGCCATGCGTTCCACCGCATGCGAACGGTATGCGAGCTCGGTGTTCATGTCGCCGTCGGCATGCGTCATGCGCAGCGCCGGCTGGCGGAAATTGCGGCCGCCCGCCGTCGGGCAGGCCATACGGTCGGTGCCGTAGTCGGCATGGCGGTAGCTGCGCCATGCCAGCAGCGGTTCGGGGTCGGCGATGCGGCCGCCGAAGTGCAGCACCGTCAGTTCGTCGCGCTCGTTGACCATCATTATCCACGACACGTCGTCGGTCGTGATTTCGATGATGCGCTTGCCGGCGGCATGGGCCGCTGCGACGAGCCACAGAGCCGCCGCGAATGCAATGATTCTCTTCATAATAACTTTTTTATTCGTCATCAAACGGCAAAGGCGGGGAGAACGCCGCAGAAGCCTTCTCCCCGTCTTTCAGACCGGATTATTTTCCGACTATCACTATGTCGTCGAGGAACAGACGGCCCTTGGCGGCCACCGACTGCGTGAACTTTATGCGGGTCGTGCTCGTCGCACCGCTGATGATCACCCTCTGCTCGGTCCAGCCGAACGTGCCGTGGGTGAGCTCCGTCCTGTCGGCCGTACCGCCGCCCGAGACCTCGATTATCATGGTTCCGGCATCGCCCGCCGTCTTGCCGTAGTCGCACCACGCGCACGACTTGAAGGTAAGCACCACATCCTTCGTGCCCTCGATTTTCGACAACTCTGGTGTCTGGATGTAGCCCGCGGCGCTGGCCGTGCCGAGCTTCATGCAGCCGATGAATCCGTAGCAGCGCTGGCCCGACCACCCGTCGAGACCGCACAGCTCCCTGAATGCGGAGGTAAAGGCCATATAGTCGCTCGTGCTGCCCGAAGGATTGGCGCTGCGGGTAAGCTCGACATCGAACGACACGGCGCTTTTCTCGGCTGCATCGGACGCAGGACGGAACCCGTAGGCATTGCGCATATAGTCGCCGCCCCAGCCCGAACGGTCGAAATGCTGTTCGAGAATGGCCGCCGGGTCGGGCACGCGGGCTGCCGGGGTCACGGCCTCGACCGAGGCCGAGAATTCGGAATCCGTCACGACAGCGGCATCGGAGCTCAGGGCCCTGACGCTGAAATAGTACTTCGTCGACGGGTCGAGATTGCCGTATGCCACGCGTGTCGCGTACTTGGTGTCGCTGAAATTGGTGTCGAACGAGTGCACCACAGCACCGTTGGGGCGCTCCTTGCGCAGCACGCAGGTGTATTTCTGCGAGGCGAGCTCGTCGGCGATGCGAGGCCACTCGAAAGCGAGGACATGAGGCTCGGCGTATGCCAGCGTCGGCGCGGGAGTCGTCAGCGAGGGCAGCACCTCGCCCTCGGACTTGACGACGATGTCGTCGATGAGGAATCGCCGGCCGTCGGCGTCGGTCGCCGTGTTGAACTTTATCCGCGTATCGGCCGTCGCACCGCGAATGATTACCGTGTGCGAGGTCCACGCGAAGTTCTCCATCGCAAACTCAGTCTTCTCGGGTGTTCCGGCACCCTCGACCGTGAGGGTCATGGTCTTCGAATCGGAGGCCTTGCCGTCGCCGTAGTCGATGT
>CAMWIG010000134.1 GCA_947174295.1 uncultured Alistipes sp.
GTGCAGCAGGCCGTAACCGACGCCGAGAAGAACATGGCCGCCATGCGCTATCTGGCGTGGTACGGATTCAAGGACAGCGGCACCAAATCGTTCACCCACACAGACAACGAAACATACACCGATGTCGACGACGGAGTCTACATCCGCGAACTGATAGCTGGCATGGACTACGTCGTACTGGCCGTGGGCTACGGTGCCGACGGCAAGTTCTCTGGCAAGGTGGTCGTCGCCGAGTTCGCCATGGCCGTGTCGGACACCCCGACGGGAAGCGTGGAGACGGAAGTCGACGCGGGCATCATCAGCGCGAAGGTGAAATGCACGCCCGACGACAACGTCCTCTACTACAAGGCTCTGCTCATGAAAAAAGCGAGCCGCGACTCCTACGTCGCCGAACACGGACAGGCCCGCTACGACTACGAGGTGGCCAACAACGACAACAGCCGCCACATCACGGGCATCGACGAATACCAGTGGAAGAACCTCGCGGCCGACACCGAGTACGTCCTGAGCTTCGTCATCATCGACAAGGAGCACAACGCCAAATGGGAAGACCGCGAATTCAGAACCCGACCGGCCGACGAACAGAGCGCCGACATCGTGCTGACGGGCTCGGTCGGCGACCCGAGCGGCTGGTACGACGACTGGAACTCGCTCTCGTTCAACGTGAAGTCCGAAGCCGTAGTTCTGCCGAGCAAATACTTCTTCGGCTACACGTCGCTCGTCACCCGGCTGATGAACCAGGGATATTCGCTCGAAGAGATAGCCGACGTCTACGGCGAGTCGTTCAGCCAGTACAACATCAACAACATCAACGGCGAGAGCGGCTGCGACGCGTCGTTCACCGAGATTCTCAAACCCGACGTATCGTACACCTACATCGTCGCACTGACCAATGCCAACGGCAAGGTCGGCATCAAATCCATGGAGCTGCGCACGGCCAAACGCGTAGTCGAACCGCTCTCGCAGTCAACGCTCTTCGACGACCTCGCAGGCGAATGGTCGGTCGTGGTTCCCGTTCAGGAGTACGACTGGCAGACCGGCTCGTACAACGACTACGAGTATCGTTTCGACGTAACCATAGGCAACGACGAAGAGTTCGGCGACCTCTGCCGTTCCTACAACTGGCTCATGTGCAAGGGCTGGGCCGGCTTCGAGTACAAGAGTCCCGACGACCTGCGCAACGACCCGCAGTACGACGGCTTCTACAAGGAGGTTCCCGAAAACATATTCTACAACTTCGGCCCCAAGTGGTTCCTCGAAATCGACGCCGACGGCAACGTCACCGTGCCGACCAAGTCCTACGTACCCGCACTGATGAACTACGACGAGAACGCACCGGCCGCACGTCTGGCATCGGTCAGCACCTACATAGGCTCCGACCCCCTGCCCGTGGAGGTCTCCGACGACAAAAACACCATCACCATCAAGCCCTACACGAGCGGCTGGTCGGGCCCAGCCTACCTGATGCTCGTGGACGAGGGTTCGTACATGGTCCCGACGGCCAAAACATCGGGCGACATCGTACTGACACGCAAATAGCCCGGCATACCGGCGGCGAATACCGCGCCGCGACAAAAAGAGCCCGCACGTGCAGATGCGGGCTCTTTTCATTGCCGTGGGACGCAGGCGCTCTATTCGGCCCTCCACCCGATGGCCTGCAACAGCCAATAGCGGTTCTCCTCGCGCATAGGCTGCCGTTCGAGTATATCTATCAGACGGCCGTAGCGCTCCTCGAAGAGCGCTACCGACTCTTCGAGACGCTCGGGATGGTAGGTCAGCTCCTCTATCATCGAACCCATCGGCGCGAGCTCCGCCGAGTAGGTTATCAGCGCCTCCTTGCGGAACTTCAAGTCGATCATCCGCTCGGCCAGCCGGCCGATTCGGGCTTTCAGTCCGCCCGTCCGCGCCGATGCGAGAGCCGGCGACACTTCGCCGCAGACGAGCTCGACGACCTTTTCGCGGTCGCACGCCGTCTCGGGAATCTTCACCGCCACGGCCAGCGTCGCGCCGTCGTACTCGTATTCGGCGGGCCGGCCGTCGACGGTCACGCTCTGCGGCCACGCCGACGAGAGGACGCGCACCTCGAACCGGCGTTCGGCCGGCATGCCGGCATAGCCGCCTTCACGGGCGCCGATACGCACGGTCAGTCTCCGGCCGCTGCGCTCGTAGCTCAGCGGAGTGACGGCATACTCCTCCTCGTAGCGCGTATCGTCTCCGTTGTCCTCGTAGAGCATGAACTCGCCGCTGTCGCCGCCCGGGAACACCACGACACTCATATCCTCGCCCAGTCCGCGAAGGTTCATCGTCTCGCCGGCATGAAGCGGCACTATTGCGCCGGCCTTGGCATACACCGGATACTCTTCGAGCGTGAAGCGGCGCGCAATGCGGCGGCCGCCGTCCAGCATCGTTCCCGTCGCCCACTCGTACCATCGCCCCTCGGGCAGCCAAACCTCCACCGTCGAGAGGTCGCGCACGGCAGGCGCAACGACGGGTGCGACGAGCAGCGCATCGCCGAACATATACTGGTTGCGGCAGTCGTAGGCCTCGGGCGCCTCGGGCGAGTCGTAATACATCGGGCGGCAGAGCGGCAGAGCCTCGTCGTGAGCCTTGCGCGCCATGGTATAGATATATGGCGCCATGGCGTATCGGTCGGCGATGGCACGTCGCAGGGCGTCGGCATACTTTGACTCGAAGCTCCACAGCTCCTTGTTCAGATTCTCGTTCTTGGTCGAGTGCGTTCGCATTATGGGGCTGTAAGCGCCGAACTGCATCCAGCGCACGTAGAGCTCGGGGTCGACTCTGTCGCCGCGGAACCCGCCGATATCCTGGCTCCAATAGCCGTAGAGAACGTTCGAGGCCGTGGTATTGAAGTACGGCTGGAAAGCGAGCGACTTCCACGAAATCAACGCATCGCCGGCGAAACCTATCTGGTAGCGGTGGTTGCCCAACCCTCCCCAGCGGTGGTAGAGAAGCGGACGCTCGGCCGCCTGCTTCTCCATGTGCGAAAAGAACATGTAGTTGAGCCACCACGTATTGTTGAGCGACGTGAGCCGCTTGTCGTAAATCGCCTGCTGCCAGTCCAGCCACCAGAAACCGACTCCCGCTTCGCGATAAGGGTCGAGGACACGGCGGAACAGCGACTCGATGAATGCCTTGTCGGAGGTCGCCCACTCCAACGGCTTCTGCGTCGCGGGGTCTACGCCCAAGTCCTGCGCCATGGCCCCGTAGGCCGCTTCGAAAGGCCTCACGCCCTGCGACGGATGGAGATTGAGCGTCACTTTCAACCCCTTGCCACCGACATATTCGAGAAATTTGCGATAGTCGGGGAAGAGCTCCTCGTTCCACGTCCAGCCCGTCCAGCCGCCCTGCCCGGCGCGCGTGTGATGCCAGTCCATGTCGACCACCAGCACGTCCAGCGGAATGCGGCAGCGCTCGAAATTGCTCAGCATGGCCCGCAGCTCGTGGTCGGAGTAGGCCCACCAGCGGCTCCACCAGAATCCGAATGCGAAGCGCGGCGGCAGCGGAATCTTGCCGGCGAAGAGCGTGAAGTCGCGCAGCGCCGCCTTGTAGTCATGGCCGTAAGCCATGAAGTACCAGTCCTGCCCGCCGTTTTTCGGGCGCTCAGTCACCCACTCCCACTCGGGGTTGTCGTCGAAAAGATAGTTGTCGGAATCGTCGATGAACGTCCAGCCGTCGGTAGCCAGCAGTCCGTCCTCCAATTCCAGACGCGAGCCGAACGACACACCGCCGCCGAATGCCCTCTCGTCGCCGTCGAAGCCGTCGAGCGTGCGGGCCGTACCTTTCAGATTGCCGGTCTGCACCTGGCCGGGACGCCACACGAAGGGTACGTCAGCCCCCGCAGCACTGCGAATCTGCAAATTGTCGGCCGTGAACGGACCGCTGCCGCGCTTGTAGCGCAGCGTCATCCGCGCAGTCGAAATCTCCACCCAGCTGCCGCGGCGCACCCGACAGTCGACGGGCGCGTACCGGCGTTCGACGGCCAGCAGCGACTTGGCGTCGACGAAACGCCCGTCGGGCGCATACTCCATTCTGACCGCTCCGTCCGAAATGACCGTAAACCTCACACGCTCATCCGCATAAGCGACATTGTCCGACGTCTGCGCGAAGGCTGCGAACCCACCGAGACCGAACATCAACACACACAAAAGTTTTTTCATGATCAGTAGTTAAGTTACGAACAGCGGAACGACACCGCATCGTCCGCATATCTATCTCAAAAGTAGTGTTTTTTTCGTTCGCGACAAACATCTCAGGCTCTGTTCGTCAGCTATTTTTCACCGAAAATCGCAGTCGCGACCACCCTCGGCGGCCAGTGCGCCCGCACCGGCGGCTCCGACCGCCCGACGATAAGGCACCGGCAGCACCGGCGCATCGAATTCCCGTCTGCGGCTGCCGAGAGGCTAAAAACACGCTTCGAAAGAGAAAAATCGCGAAAATTTTTGCTACTCCCGATTTTTTATTACCTTTGCAATCGCAAAGCGCCGGACGGCGCCCAAGCGCGGACCCATAGCTCAGTTGGTTAGAGCAGCGGACTCATAATCCGAAGGTCGTGGGATCATGCCCCTCTGGGTCCACAGAACAAAAAGTCTCGATTTCGATCGGGACTTTTTTGTTTTCCCCGAACACGCAGCGATTTCGGGCCGCTGCCCTCGCACAGAGGGCGGCATCGCGCGAAAACAGATGAGCCCGTATTTGAAATCACGCACCGTTTCACGGCATCGGAACGGCGGTTCGACAGAGAAATCGGACGATTCGCCGAACGGAGAGAAGGATAATCGGAAGTTGTCCCTAACTTTGCGGCGCAAGCACTGACACGAACCGAAGCGCGGTCCCGAACCGCATACCTGATTATAACACGAACACACACGCACGCATGAAACCGACCACTATCTCCCTGCAATCGCTCGCGACGGCAATCGCGCTGACGCTCTTCGCAACCGCAAATCCGCGGCCCGCCGCGGCGCAAACGGCAGAATACGCATCCGCACACAGGCCCGAACACGAAGCCGCGGCCGACATCGAACCGATATGCGATGAGGGCTGCGCCATCGCCGCACTCGCACCTACGGCCGACAGCGCACCGGCATCCGGCGGCACGCGATACGACGTCGTTTGTCCCGTCGGGCGGCAGACCGTGCCGATGATTACGCAGGCCGCACGGCTCGAATCGCTGGCGGGAAAGACCGTCGCCGTTGTCGGCGGCAGCTTCATGGCGTCGGTCACGCACCCCGAAATCAAGCGGCTGATACTGCGCGACTATCCCGATGCGCGGGTGATTCTGCTCAGCGAGATAGGTGCAGCGGGAGTATATCCGGCACCGGGAGCGACACGCCGGGCGAAAGACGAATTTCAGCGCAAACTGAAAGAGATGGGTGTCGACGCCGTGATTTCGGGCAACGGAGGCTGCGGCTTATGCACGCCCAAGGAGACCGGGTCGAGCATCGCGGCCGAGTACCTCGGTATTCCTGCCGTGACCATCGCCGCACCCGGATTCGTCGAGCAAGTCGTGGCTACGGCCGTCAACAACGGAGTGCCGGCTCCGCGCGTAGCGGTATATCCCGGGGCTTTCGCATCACACACGCGCGAAGAGCTGCTCGACAACACGCGCAACGTGCTGTGGCCGCAAATCGTCGAAGCGCTGACCCGACCGATATCCGACAGCGAGCGCGCTTCGGCCGCCGAGCAGGTCGCGGCCGACATCCGCGGCACGGCATTCAGCGGAACGATAGACGAGATAAACGCCTACTTCACCGAACAGCGCTGGTCGGACGGTCTGCCGATAGTGCCGCCGACCGAGGAGCGGGTAGCCGAATTCCTGAAATACACCGAC
>CAMWIG010000135.1 GCA_947174295.1 uncultured Alistipes sp.
CCCCGACGGCCGGATTCTGACGCAGCCCATGGGTCGCAACCTCGATGTCGAGGCCTTCGCCGGATTCCTGCGTCGCGGACTGGAAAACTACGGGAAGGGAGAGTAACGCTCTTCCCGGCAAAACAGAACCCCGGTTGGAGCAACCGGGGTTTTTGTTTTCCGCATCGCGCATGGTTCGCGAGCGTCGTATTACGTTATGCGCCGCGTATGGCGCCGGAAAGCCTACCTTACGAGTCTGTTGGTTTCGGAGTCGGGGAATACTATCCACGGCCGGAACTGCTTGGCTTCCTCGAAGTCCATCCAGGCATACGACACGATAATCACCAGGTCGCCGACCTGCACCTTGCGGGCAGCAGCGCCGTTCAGACAGATGCAGCCGCTGCCGCGGGCACCCTTGATGATATAGGTTTCGAGACGCTCTCCGTTGTTGATATCGAGAATCTGCACCTTCTCGCCCTCTATCATGTTCGCAGCCTCCATCAACGCCTCGTCGATGGTGATGCTGCCCACGTAATTGAGGTTCGCCTGCGTGACCGACACGCGGTGAATCTTCGATTTGAGTACTTCTACCTGCATTTTCATTATCGGATACGGGTGTTATCAATCAATCGTACGGCACCGGCCTGCACGGCGATGCAGCCCTGCACGTGCGCGGCGTCGCTCCACGACGCAACGGTCTGCATGGTCAGGGCGTCGACCGGGGCGAAATATATCACTTTCAGCAGAGGATTGCGCTCCACCTCGGCCGTAACCCATGCGGTGAGCTCGGCGGGCGTCATCGACTGCGAGCGCTCGGCGCACTGCGAGAGAACCTCCCATATGTGCGGCGCGGCGGCGCGGTGCCCGGCGTCGAGCAGCGTGTTGCGCGACGAAAGGGCCAGACCGTCCGCCTCGCGGACAATCGGGCAGTCGACGATTTCGACCGGAAGCCCTAACTGGCGAACCATGGCGCGAATGACGGCAATCTGCTGGAAATCCTTCTCGCCGAAGTATGCGCGGGCGGGCTGCACGATTTCGAACAGACGGCTCACCACCTGCCCCACGCCGTTGAAGTGGCCAGGGCGCGTGGCGCCCTCCATGACCTTGTCCACCTCGCCGAAGTCGAACACGCGCGTATCGGGCTCGGGGTATATCTCCTCGACCGAGGGCATGAGCACATAGTCGGCGCCGGCCTCCTCCAAGAGTGCCAGGTCGGCCTCGGGAGTACGCGGATAGTTGCGGAGATCGTTCTTATCATTGAATTGTGTCGGGTTGACGAATACGCTGACAACCACGGTTTCACACTCCCGGCGCGCACGCTCGACCAGCGAGCGGTGACCGGCGTGCAGGGCTCCCATCGTGGGGACGAATCCTACCCCTGCGCGGTTAGTTCTGTCGAGCTCCGAGCGGAGCTCACTTACGCTTGTAAATGCTTTCATCGTTTGTTTTCCGAAGAATAAGTGCGGCAAAGGTATGAATAAGAATTAAAATAAAAAAGAAAAGTGAAAAAATCCCTATATTTGCATGTACAAAATAATGAAGAACTGAAATGGACAGATTATCAACTTTTGCGATTATGGCAATTACCGTTACATCCGCCGCAGGTTGCGCGGCAGGCGGAGACGCCGCCGGCGAAACGCCGTGGATTGTCGACCGCTTCGACGACATCAAGGTCATCCGCTACGAAGTGCCGGGCTTCTCCGAACTGCCGCTGGCCGAGAAGGAGCTCGTCTACTATCTGGCCGAGGCGGCCAAGTGCGGACGCGACATTCTCTTCGACCAGAACTGCGAGGCAAACCTGCCCGTGCGCCGCACGTTGGAGACCATCTACGAGCGCTACGACGGCGACCGCACAGGCAAGGAGTGGGCCGCCATGGAGAAGTATCTCAAAAAGGTGTGGTTCGCCAACGGCATACACCACCACTACTCCAACGACAAGTTCACGCCCGAGTTTTCGGCCGGCTACTTCGACTCGCTCTGCGAGGCCGTGGGCGACGAAGCGTTCGGCGCCGAGCTGGCGGCCATGCGTCCGTGGGTGCGCGAGGCGATATTCAACCCCGCCATGTATCCCACGCGTCTGAACCAGAAGGCAGGCGACGACCTGTTGTGGACCTCGTCGAGCAACTACTACCGCAACGTGCGGCAGGCCGAAGCCGAGGCGTTCTACGACGCCATGGTCGACCACTCGGATCCGGCACCCGTATCCTACGGTCTGAACTCGCAGCTGGTCAAGGACGAGAAGACGGGCCGCATCTACGAGCGCACGTGGAAGGTCGGCGGCATGTACTCGCCGGCCATCGAGCGCATAGTCTACTGGCTGGAAAAGGCGGCCGACGTGGCGGCCGAACCGCAGAAATCGACGATAAACGCACTGACTAACTACTACCGTACGGGCGACCTTCGCGAATTCGACCGCTACAACATCATGTGGGTAAAGGACACGGTGTCGAACGTCGACTTCGTGAACGGCTTCATCGAGGACTACGGCGATCCTCTGGGACGCAAGGCGTCGTGGGAGGCCAACGTGAACTTCATGGACAAGGAGGCCTGCCACCGCACGGAGGTAATATCCGAGAACGCCCAGTGGTTCGAGGACAACTCGCCCGTCGACCCCGCATATAAGAAAAAGGTGGTGAAGGGCGTATCGGCCAAGGTAATCACCGTCGGCATGCTCGGCGGCGACTGCTACCCCGCCACCCCGATAGGCATCAACCTGCCCAACGCCGACTGGATTCGCAAGGAGTACGGCTCGAAGTCGGTGACAATCGACAACATCACCTATGCTTATGCCCAAGCGGCTCACGGAAACGGATTCCTCGAAGAGTTCATGCTCCGCGACGACGACCGCGAGCGCATCGACAAGTACGGCAAGCTGGCCGACGACCTGCACACCGACATCCACGAGTGTCTCGGCCACGGCTCGGGTCAGCTGGCACCGGGCGTCAAGGGCGGCGAGCTGAAAAGCTACGGCTCGACGCTCGAAGAGACGCGCGCCGACCTGTTCGGACTCTACTATCTGGGCGACGAGAAACTCGTGGAACTGGGCATCATCCCGACGCTCGACGTTGCGAAGGCTCAGTATGCCGAGTACATCATGAACGGCATGATGACGCAGTTCTCGCGCATCGAGCTCGGAAAGGACGTCGAGGAGTCGCACATGCGCAACCGCAAGCTCATCGCCGAGTGGTGCTACGAGCACGGCCGCGAGCGTAACGTCATCGAATGGGTGAAGAAGAACGGCAAGAGCTACGTGGTAGTCAACGACTTCGACGCTCTGCGCTCGCTCTTCGGCGAGATGCTCCGCGAGATTCAGCGCATCAAGTCCGAGGGCGACTACGAAGCCGGACGCGAACTGGTCGAGACATATGCGGTGAAAATCGACCATGAGCTCCACGCCGAGGTTTTGGAGCGCTACGGCGCACTCGGCATCGAGCCCTACGGCGGTTTCGTGAACCCCGAATACGAACTCGTGGAGCGCGACGGCAAGGTGGTGGACGTGAAGGTCTCCTATCCGGCCGACTACGTGAAGCAGATGATGCACTACTCGAAAGAGTACTCCTATCTGCCCAACCGCAACTGACGCGCAGCGGCGACAATGCAGCGAGCCCGGGAGTGTCGACTCCCGGGCTCGTTCGTTTCATGCTGTCGTGCGCGCTCGCTACGCCTTGCGGTCGGCAGCGCTCTTCTCGGCCTTTTTCAGATATCGCTGTACGGTCTGATTCAATTGCGACGGCTCGATATCGCGGCGCAGCTCGCCGGCATGCGCTATGGATATGCCGCCCGTCTCCTCCGAAACGACGAGAATCACGGCGTCCGACACCTCGCTCAACCCTATCGCCGCACGGTGGCGCGTGCCGTAGGACTTGGGCACCGAACTCTGCGTCACGGGAAGTATGCACTTGGCGGCCACGACACGGTTCTTGGCGACGATGACCGCACCGTCGTGCAGAGGCGCATTCTTGAAGAAGATGTTTTTCAGAAGCGACGTCGAAATCACGGCGTCGATGCCGATGCCGCCCTCGATGATGAGTTGAAGGTCGCTCTGCTGGGAGATTACTATCAGCGCACCCGTCTTGGTCTCGGCCATGTCGCGGCAGGCGGTCACTATCTGCGAGAGATCCATCTCCTCGTTATGTTTGGGCGAGAAGATGTGGGCGATGAAGTTCAGACGCTTCTGACGCAGGCCTATCATTTCGAGGAATCGCCGTATCTCAGGCTGGAACACGATAATCAGAGCTATTACGCCGACGCTTATTATCTGCCCGAGGATGGTCGAGAGCAGCTCCATGTTGAGCGCCCGCGTGACCACCCATACGAGGTAGATTACCACGATGCCCGAAATGATATAAGGGGCATTGGTTCCGCGAGTGGCGCGATAAATCCAATACATGACTACGGCCACCAGTACGATGTCGACGAAGTCGGTGAGTGTGAACGGAACGAATCCCATGGTGTGTCTGTATATGACTGTGACGGAACGGCGGACGGCCGGCCAAGCGGCGGACGCCCTGTTTCATTATGAAAAAGCACCGACATCACAGCGCAATGTCGGTGCCGTTATCGGAAAAGCGACTATTTCGCCTCCTGCTTCTCTGCGCGGTAAAGCTCGTTCACCTTGGCCAGAACGGCTTCGGAAATGTTGAGCGTCGTGTCGGCGTCGATCAGCGCCGAAGCGTTGATGATGAGCTTGTAACGCTTGTCGGCGTTCACATCGCGGACAGCACGTTGGAGCAAGTCCTGAGCACGGTTGGTGAATACGAAATTCTCCTCGTCGAGAGCCTGTGCCTCCTTCTGCGAGTTCTGCTGGTAGGATACCGCACGCTGCTCCAACTTCTGCTGCTGAGCCTGCGCGTCGGAGGTCGTAATGAGACCTTTCTGATACTTCTCTTGGAGCTTGGCAGCCTCGTATTGGAGGTTCTGCTCCTTCTGCGCCCAGCTCTGCTGTGCCTTCTCGGTCTTCTTTTTGAGCGCCTCGCCCTCGGTGAGGAACAGCTCGCTCTGCGCCAGAACGGCCTCTACGTGAACATATGCGACATCGCTCGAACCCAGGCTCTGCGCCTGAGCCTCCTCGGCTGCGGGTGCTGCATTATCCTTGCAGGAGCTCATTGCCATCAGGGCGACAATCGCCGTAAACAGGATTTTTTTCATTGTAGTTATGGTTTTTTGTTTGAATTTCATCCATCGAAACGCAAAGATAAGAAAAATTCTTTATTTTTGTTAACCGTAAACGCATTTTATTAACGTCCGAACGGACGACACAGACAAAAACGCAACGACATGTACGAATATATAAGAGGTACCGTAACCGAACTGACACCGACCTACGCCGTCGTCGAGACCGCCGGCATAGGCTACATGGTCAACATATCGCTCAACACATTCTCCGAAATCGAAAACTCGCCCGCCGCGCAGCTCTTCGTGCACTACGTCGTGCGCGAGGACGCTCAGATTCTCTTCGGCTTCGCGTCGAAGACCGAGCGGGAGCTGTTCCGCCTGCTCATAAGCGTGTCGGGCGTAGGAGGAAACACGGCCCGCATGATTCTGTCGACCTACTCCCCCAAGGAGTTGCAGAGCATAATCGCCACCGGCAACGCCGTGCTGTTGAAGAACGTGAAGGGGCTCGGGCTCAAAACCGCGCAGAAGATAATAGTCGAGCTGAGCGGCAAGATGACCGCGGTAGGCATCGACGAACGCGAGGTGCAGGCCGCGCCCGACGGCGCCGTATTCGACGAGGCGGCCGCAGCGCTCGCCATGCTCGGATTCCAGAAGGCGGCTTCGGAAAAGGTGCTGCGCGCACTGATTTCGAAACAGCCGTCGATAACTGTCGAGGAGGCCGTGCGGCAGGCGTTGAAGAGCCTGTAAGGTGATTC
>CAMWIG010000136.1 GCA_947174295.1 uncultured Alistipes sp.
AGTTCGACAAGGTGGAGATCGTGCAGCTCGCACTGCCCGAGAACTCCTACGAGGCCCTGGACGGCATGGTGGCCCACGTGGAGTCCATCGTCCGCTCGCTGGGTCTCCCCTACCGCATCCTGCGTCTGTGCGGCGGCGACATGTCGTTCACCTCGGCGCTGACCTACGACTTCGAGGTCTACTCCGAGGCGCAGAAACGCTGGTTGGAGGTTTCGTCGGTGTCGAACTTCGAGTCGTTCCAGGCCAACCGCCTCAAACTCCGATACAAGGATGCCAACAAGAAGACGCAGCTGGCCCACACGCTCAACGGCTCGTCGCTGGCTCTGCCGCGCATCGTGGCCGCACTGCTCGAAAACAACCAGACGGAGGAGGGAATACGCATCCCCGAGGTGCTCGTTCCCTACACGGGTTTTGATATTATCAAATAAATACATATATTTGCGCAGGACAAAATCCGTTTTGACGTAGACACACACTCAAATTTAACAATAAAACTTTACTACAATGGCTTACAAAATCAGCGACGCATGCGTAGCTTGCGGAACATGTATCAGCGAATGCCCCGTGGAGGCTATCTCCGCAGGCGACATCTATGTAATCGACCCCGACAAGTGCATCGACTGCGGCACCTGCGCAGGCGTTTGCCCCAGCGAGGCTATCGCCGAGGCTTAATACAAGTCCTCAGATAACGCAAATACCCGCGTTTCCATGAAGGAAACGCGGGTATTTCGTTGTCCGTAAACATCCGTCTGCCGCCCGCAAACCGCGATTTTCAAAAAAATCGACGTACAGACGCAAATAACCGACTGAAAATTTGGATTTTTGGAGGGGGGGGGTAAATTTGCGCCGTAGTACTACACAAACCAAAAATTCAATCAATTAAACCGATGTCGCGACGGGATATAACGGCGGACTAAAAATTATGGAAATAATCAAAACTCAGGACGGAGATATCGTCCGTGTAACGGTGTACAACGAAGAAACCGGAAAGACTGCAACCGGACATTACAGCGATACTGACGCTGAATATACAAAAGACCGTGAAGTCAACGACTTGATGGAAAAAGTTCGATAAATATCAATCCTATCATCACGTCATCGGGGCAACTCGATGACGTTTTTTTATAAGAACTGACAAATCGGTATCCTGAAATCGCACAGAAATCAACAGTCGTAAATATTTTTATGCGCAATTTGCGATATTTGCGCTACATTTGCACGATTTTTACGTTTTAGAACTCCGACATGAAATCCATAAAAGAACTATACCGCATCGGAACGGGCCCGTCGAGCAGCCACACCATGGCGCCGCGGCGCGCCGCCGAGACGTTTCGCGCCGGTCACCCCGACGCCGACGCCTTCCGCGTGACCCTTTACGGCAGTCTGGCCGCGACCGGGCGCGGACATATGACCGACACGGCCATAATCGACGCCCTGCATCCCCGCGCGGTCGAAATCGTGTGGCGCCCCAAGATATTCCTGCCCTACCACCCCAACGGCATGATGTTCGAGTCGCTCGATGCCGAGGGCAACGCAACCGACAGCTGGACGGTGTTCAGCATCGGCGGCGGCGCTCTGGCCGAGGAGAATGCTGAGAACATCGCCGGCGACGACATCTACGACATGCACCGCATGACCGAGATTATGTCGTGGTGCGAACGCACGGGACGCTCCTACTGGGAGTATGTCGAGCAGTGCGAGTCGCGCGACGTGTGGGATTTTCTGGCCGGGGTGTGGCGCGCGATGCGCGACGCCGTCGAGCGCGGCCTCGACAACGAGGGCGTACTGCCCGGCCCGCTGAACCTGAGCCGCAAGGCATCGAAGTACTACATCCGCGCGCTGGGATACAAGCAGAGCCTGCAAACGCGCGGTCTGGTCTTCTCCTACGCGCTGGCCGTGAGCGAGGAGAACGCCTCGGGCGGCCGCATCGTCACAGCTCCGACGTGCGGCTCGTGCGGCGTGGTACCGGCCGTGCTCTACCACCTGCAAAAGGGGCACGGATTCTCCGACTCGCGCATACTGCGCGCGCTGGCCACGGCGGGTCTGGTGGGCAATATCGTCAAGCACAACGCCTCCATCTCGGGTGCCGAGGTGGGATGCCAGGGCGAGGTCGGCGTGGCCTGCGCCATGGCCGCTGCGGCGGCGAGCCAGCTCTTCGGAGGGTCGCCCGCCCAAATCGAATACGCCGCCGAGATGGGGCTCGAACACCACCTCGGCATGACGTGCGACCCCGTGTGCGGTCTGGTGCAGATTCCCTGTATCGAGCGCAACGCCTACGCCGCGACGCGGGCGCTCGACGCCAACCTCTACTCGGCCTACACCGACGGCTCGCACCGCGTGTCGTTCGACAAGGTCGTGGAGGTGATGAAGCAGACCGGCCACGACATCCCCTCGCTCTACAAGGAGACCAGCGAAGGCGGTCTTGCGAAAGACTACAAGCAGATGACGCGTTAGCCGTTCGCCGCCCCCGGCGGGCGTTTCACCCGAACAGCATGCCTTTTCGACCCGGGCATGCTGTTTTTCTTGACGATAATTCGTATATTTGTAGCATAAAGGCATACCCGCCTGCGGCGGGCAATAAAAACGGTACGATTTTCGTTTAACGCAAAAAGGAGGTACAAGATTATGAAAACGATGAAACTCGCATTCGGATTGCTGCTGGCAGCACTGCTGCCGGCGGGATGCTCCTCGACATACTACGCCTCGGGCGGCGGTTACTCCGACGACATGTACGCTACGCACGACAAGGCGGCCATAGCCAAACGGCAGAAAGAGCAGGCCGACCTTCGCAAGGCCGAAGCCGAAGCTCGCCGCGCGGAGTGGGAGGCTCGTCTGGCCGAGGCCAAGGCCGCCGCAGCCGAGGATTCCTACTACTCGTCGCAGGCGGGCGTCGTGGCCGACACCTACGAGAGCGCCTACGCACGGCGTCTGTACGGCTTCAACTCGCCGTCGTACAACATGCCGTCGAGCTACTACAACCTGCGCTATTCGCCGGTCTACAACACAGTAACGTCCTACGACCCGGCGTTCTACAACATCATGGTCATGGGCGACCAGGTGTGGGTGGAGCCGAAATACATCACCTCGATGTTCGGCACGTGGGGACAGCCCTCCGTAAGCATGTCGTTCTACGCCGGCGGGCTCTACAACCGCTGGTACTACGACTGGGGATACTCGCCCTACTACTCGTGGGCGTGGGGATATCCGCATTTCGGCTGGGGCTTCTACGACCCGTGGTACAACTGGAACTTCGGATGGGGCTGGCACTCGGGCTGGCATCACTATCCCGGCTGGGGATATCCCGGCTGGGGACCGGGAGGCCATCACCGCCCAGGCGGAGCGCACCCCGGCGGCGGTGGCGCATGGACCCGCCCCGGAAGCCGTCCCGGCCACTACGCCGGCGGTTACAATCCCGGCGGTTCGTCGAACGGCACGCGCCGTCCCGCATACAACGTCGGCGGCAACCGGCCCAACCGCGCGGGCTCGTCGGCAGGCATCTCCGGCTCGGGCAATCGAAACAATACGTCGGGAGGCCGCACGGGCAGCTACTCGACGGGCAACCGCCCCTCGTATGGCACGGGCAACCGTAACAGCAACGGCGGCAACTCGTCGTACAACAATCGCAACAACAACCGCCGCAACGATACGTCGACGCAGAACAGCAACCGCTCGTCATACAACAGCAGCAACTCGTCGCGCGGCAGTTACTCGTCGGGCGGTGGCGGCGGATACTCGGGCAGCTCGTCGCGCTCGTCGGGCGGAAACTCGCGCGGCCGCTAAAAACCAGAATACCCGGCCCCCGGCCGTATGTTTTCGACAAGCCGAGCGCAGAGACGAACTCGATTCGGGCTATGCCGAGGCGAGAAAACGAAGGCGAAGCCACCGTTTTCGATAAGCCGAGCGCAGAGACGAACTCCGTTCGAGCTATGCCGAGGCGAGAAAACGAAGGCGCAGCCAATGTAAAAAACACAGACACATGAAACGCACATCAATCGTACTCCTTAT
The DNA here is from genome assembly GCA_947174295.1 of uncultured Alistipes sp. Taxonomy (GTDB): domain Bacteria; phylum Bacteroidota; class Bacteroidia; order Bacteroidales; family Rikenellaceae; genus Alistipes. The sequence goes on from CAMWIG010000136.1 coordinate 4,006, forward strand.
CGCCGCGATGCTGGCTACGGTCTCGGCATCGGCACAGAACGGCGGCTACATGTTCGGCGGACTGCTGGTCGACCGCGAACGCATAGCTCCGACCGACGTATTCTCGCTCTCGCAGACGAACACCAACTTCGGCACGGCGCGTTCGATGGCCATGGCCGGGGCGTTCACGTCGCTCGGCGCCGACCTTTCGTCGATGACCATAAATCCGGCGGGTCTGGGAATGTACCGCCGCTCGGAGGTGTCGTTCACGCCGATGATGGGTTTCGAGCGTTCGTCGAACAGCGCCGAGGCTAATCTGTCGAATAAGAAGAACCGCTTCTCGGTGGCCAGTCTCGGATTCGTCATCAAGGCCTACGAAGGCACTGGCGACCTGCTCGCAGTGAATATCGGATTCGGCTACAACCGCATCGCCGACTTCAACTACCAGTACTCCTTCGCGCAGGGCGGCAACGGCTCGACGCTCGGAGGCGTCATGGCCCGTCAGCTCCAAACCAGCGCCGGAGGCATCCACATCAACGACAACAACCGAATAGCCGACAGCTACGGAAACACCGATTTCGGTCTGAGCACCGAGCTCTGGGGCGGCGTGCTCGGCTACAAGTGCGGACTGCTGGGCATGCGCGGCGGCGAGTGGACTCTCGACGAGTACCCCATACCCTTCACCACCGACCAGTTCACGACGGTCGAGAGCAAGGGCTCCGTGGGCGAGTACACGCTCTCGGTCGGCATGAACATACGCAACAAGTTCTACGTCGGTGCGTCGCTCGGCATACAGAGCATTCGCCAGAAGAGGTGGATAACCTACGGCGAGAACATCTATCCCGACTCGGAGGTCGACCCAGCCATGCAGCCCTACATGCTCGAATGGTTCGACTATGCGCAGGCCACCGAGATTTCGGGCACGGGCGTGAACTTCAAGCTGGGCGTCACGTGGCGTCCGACCGACGCCCTGCGTCTGGGATTCGCAATCCACACGCCGACCTACTACTCGCTCAATTTCAGCTACGCCGCAGGCATGGACTCCGCGAGCCGCAGCATAGGCGACAACCCCGGCGGATACGAGGTGGTCGACGGCTACGTCTACGGCGGTCAGGCGACGCCGCAGTTCGACGACAACGGCCCCGACTCGTGGGAGTTCGTCTCGCCCACGCGCATGCTCTTCGGAGCGTCGTACACGTTCGGTTCGTTCGCCGTGGTATCGGTCGACTACGAGCGCGACTGGTACAACGGCATCCGCATGAAGAACATGCCCGCAGGATTCAGCCGCGACTACTACAACGACTTTTTCCGCAACGCGCTGAAAGGGTCGAACACCGTGCGCATAGGCGCCGAAATCAAGCCTACGGCCCGTCTGGCCCTGCGCGCCGGCTACGGCTACAACGGCTCGATGCTGCGCGAGAGCGAGGACAACTACCTGCTCTACACCACCCCCGTGGTCTACCGCACCGACTTCTACACGGCCGGCATAGGATTCGCCATATCGCCCAGCGTCACGCTCGACGCCGCCTATCAGTACGTCGACAGCCGCATGACCGACTACCGCCTCTTCTTCGCCGACAACGGCAACGCCGCACAGTCGGATTACAGCGGTCTGTTCTCCACGTCGCTCTGCCGCCACAACGTGGCGCTGACGCTCAGCGTGAAGTTTTAGATGCTTTTGCATCTAAAACAATCGGTAATCGTAAATTCAAGAGCCCGGCACACATGCGCCGGGCTCTCTTTGCGTTATGCCGTTACCGATCGCTTGTCTCGACGTAGAGATTCAGCCGACGCCGGCAGCACTTCTCGACTATCTCGCCCAACCTTGCGACCCGTTCGAGGTGTGCG
>CAMWIG010000137.1 GCA_947174295.1 uncultured Alistipes sp.
GAGCTGATGGGCCGTCTCCTTGGCCAGGCCTATCCACACGCGGTTCTGCTCGTCGAGCTTCGACGAGCGGAACGCTATGAAGCCCAGCATGACGAATATCGTGATGACGAGCAGCTGCACGTAAGGAAAGTAATAGAGCGAGTTGAGCAGCGCCGAACGGCCGTAGAAGATTATGTGGTAGTGGTCGTTGGTCCACATATACCCCACCCTAATCGGCATGTTCTCGGCCGTGAAACGCTCGATGCGCCGCCGCAGCCGGTCGGGGTGGTCTATCACCTCGTCGGGCACCATGTGCCACTGCAAGGCTTTGAGATTCTCGTCGGTGATGATGAACGGAATGTTCTGGTGCGAGCTGATGATGTCGGCCAGCAGCGGGTCGGCCATGAAATCGTTCAGCGCATCGCGGTTCGCCCGCTCCATGGCATGGGCCCACAGCTCCACGTCGTGCTGCTCCTTGTCTTTGAGACGGCGGGCCATGTTGTTGGTGTAGAGCAGCGACATGGCACCGATAGCCACACCGGCACAGATTATGACTATGCGGTTGCGGAACGAGAGGGAGCGCAGGTTGAATTTCAGCATGGCGGCACTCTATTTTTCGGCGGCGACGGCCGCAGCATCGGCCGGCGGAGCGAGCAGTGCGTCGTAGGCCGCGCGGTCGCGCAGCAGCCCGGCAGCACGGGCCGCCTCCTTGTCGTCGGCGAGGTTGTGCTCTGCCACGCCGCGGGCATAGCCGTGGCGCAGCACGATGTCATTGTTTATCGTCCGCACTATTTCGTCGCGGTAGGTTTCGAGGTTGGCGTCCAGGTCGTCGTGCAGCCCAGCCTCGATGCTCTCGATTGCCGGACGCAGGTCCTCGTCGAAAAGGTCGGCCTCGGCCGAACGGCGCAGAGCGTTCAGCGCACGCCGCGTATCGGACTCGTAGGGTACCTCGCGGCCGGCCATGAACTCGCGGAAACGCTCGTAGTCGGCATCGGTGATGGAGAAGGTGCGCAGGTCTATCGAATCGGCGTGGTGCTCGCGGAAGTACTCGTCGCCGAAGTCGTCGATGTGGCCCAGAGCGTAGAGCGTCATAGCGAAGCGGCAGATGTACTCCGGGTCGGTCTTCACGTCGGGCGTAATGCCGCCGCCGTCGCGGACGATGCGCCCGGCGGCGGTGCGGAACTCATGCGTGAGCGAATCGGGCACCGCACGGGCCGTACCGTCGGCCAGATGCCCCGAATAGTCGACAGCCTGCACGCAGCGGCCCGACGGAGTGTAGTATTTGGCGGTGGTGAGCTTGACCATGGAGTTGTAGCCAACGGGGCGTATCGACTGCACGAGCCCCTTTCCGAAGCTGCGCTGCCCCACTACGACGGCGCGATCGAGGTCTTGCAGCGCGCCGGCCACTATTTCGGACGACGAGGCCGTATTGCCGTTGATAAGCACCGCCATGGGCACCGTGTCGGCGACCAGAGGCTCCAACTCGGTACGGTAACGCGATACGTTGGGCGCCGTGCGGCCGCGCGTGGTGAGCACCTCGGTGCCTTTGGGCAGGAAGAGCGACAGCACGCGCACGGCCTCCTGCATGATGCCTCCGCCGTTGTTGCGGTAGTCGAGCACGATTCCGCGAATCGGCCCCTCGGCCTGCAAGCGCTCGATCGCCGCACGCATCTCGCGGTAGCTGTCCTCCGTAAAGTCGTCGTGACGGATGTAGGCTATGCCGTCTTCGAACCAGCCGGCATAGGGTATGCTCGGAATGGAGATTCGCTCGCGGCGCAGCGTCAGGGTCTCCCGCCCGCCGCCGATGAGGCGCTCGACGGTAACCTTCACGTTCGAGCCCGGATCGCCTTTCAGGCGTTTGCTGACATCCTCGGTATCGAAACCGCGGGCGTCTTCGCCGTCGATGGCTACGATTTTGTCGCCTATTATGATTCCGGCACGGTCGGCCGGAGAGCCCTTGTAAGGCTGCGCGAAGACCACGTAGTCGCCACGCTTGCGGATGAGCGAACCCACACCGCCGTACTTGCCCGTCGTCAGAAGCTCGATATTGGCCATCTCGTCCTCGGGCAGGAACTCGGTGTAGGGGTCGAGCGAACGCATCATACCCTCGGCAGCCCCTTTGGCCAAAGCGTCGGTGTCGACCTCGTCGACATAGTAGACAGCCAGCTCGCGCATCATGTTGATGAGAATCTCCATGTTGCGGCCCAATCCGAAATCGTTGCGCGTGCCGAAGCAGAGCGCTCCGAGCGCCGCGACGGCCATAACAGCCGGAAGCGTATGTTTCGCGAATCGTTTCATAAACACATCATTATCAAAAATCATTCTCCGCAGATGCGGGCTTCGAGATGCGATGCCGCACGCAGCACCACGCGGCGCAGCCCCTCGATGCGTATCGACCCGCCGCAGCGAGACACGCGCACCTCGTCGTCGTAGAGCAGGCGCAATCTTCGCAGCGGGCTCACGGCACGGAACGTCATGCAGTCCGACGTCTCGCCAACGGCACGCATGCCGAGGGCGGTCATGACCTCCGCTGCGGCATCGCGCGAGGCGTCGAAATCGCCCTCCACGCGGCAGTCGGCGAAACCGAACCGCGGGTATGCCAGCGACAAGACGACGGAAACACCCGCCAAAACCGCGCCGCGCCACGTGCCGAACATCGCACGGGAGAGCTCCGGGAGCGGAACCGAGGCATTGTCCGTAGCGTATAGCACCGCAAGCAGCACCGCATAGATAACGCACAGACGAACGAAATATTTTGCAGCTCGACGTATATACATACTATGTCACCCTTTATAGTTGACCTCCTCGTTCAGCACCTCGACGATGAACGGATTGTACATCGACTCGTGGCCAATGGTGGTATCCTCGCCATGGCCCGGATAGACATGCACGTCGTCGCCCAACGGCAGTATCGCATCGAGAATCGAACGCATTATCCACGAGTAGTCGCCGCCCGGAAGGTCGGTGCGGCCGATGCTCTCGCGAAAGAGCGTGTCGCCCGTAAAAAGCGCCTTCGACTGCGGTTCGTAGAGCGCGACATGCCCAGGAGTGTGGCCCGGAGTCGGAATAACGCGCAGAACCGTGTCGCCGAAGCGCACCTCCCCCACCGTATCGAGGTCGATATCGACCGCAGGCATGCCGTCGACCCGCACACCGAACACGGCAGCTCCGGCCGACGCTCCGTCGAGCAGAAACCGATCCTTGCCCGAGAGCATGAACGGCACGCCGAACGTGCGTTTGAGACACTCGACACCGAGCGTGTGGTCGAAATGCCCGTGAGTGTTCACCGCTGCGACGGGACGCAGTCCGCGCGAGACGATGAAGTCGACGAGCGCCTTATCCTCGCGAGCCGAAAAGTTGCCGGCGTCGATGACGACGCACTCCTTGGTATCGTCCCACACCACGTAGGTATTCTCCTGTATGGGATTGAAAACGAGTTTCGCAATATTCATAACAAACATCTAAATTTAAAGGCGTGAAACCGCACTGCCTCCTCATCCCGCAACCGGCAGCATATCCGCACGCCGGCCGGCGCAGCATAACTTACGGCAAAGGTACTAAAAATAACATTCGACGGCATACGCCGAACGGGGAAATCGCACGCTCGCAAGCGAAGGCATACGCTTTCAGGTCGTATTTTTTGCAATATTCGTCGAAAAATCATAATTTTACGCTCGTCAAATACCTGCATTATGAATAAACTCCTACCGTTCGCAATCCCGGCGATACTCTTTTGCGCATGTCTCGGCGCATGCACGCACCACTCCGTAATACTGCAAATGGAGCGCGCAGAGGCACTCATGGACTTCTGCCCCGACTCCTCGCTGATGATACTCGACTCGATACCGCGCAACTCGCTGCACAGCATAGCGTCGCGAGCCAAGTTCGCACTGCTGCGCTCGCAAGCCCTCGACAAGACATACTGCGACCTCCAATCCGATTCGCTGATAGCACCGGCCGCCGACTATTACGAACACTTCGGCACCGACCGCGAAAAACTGCTCGCGCGCTACTACCTCGGCCGCATCGAGCAAAACTCCGGCCACGGCACTTCGGCGATAGAGATATTCCTCGATGCCGAACCGTATGCGGTGCGCTCGGGCGACCACTTCTACACCGGGCTGTTATACGGCAGCATAGGAATGCTGTATTTCACGCAAAACCAGTTCGACAAAGCACTCGAATATTACGACAGAGCATATATCTCCTACGAACGCGCCGGCAAAAGAGACTATATGGCCGATATCCTGGTGGCGAAAGGTGAAACATTCTCCAACACCAATAAAAATACAATTGCTCTTCAACATTATATAGATGCATTAATACTAGCAAATGAAGAAAATGATTACATGGTACAAGCGTCTGCTTTAAGAAGTCTGGCATTAACATATTACGACTCATGCCCAGAGCAAGGCAAGATATATATAGACTCATTGTATTCTATCTTAGACGGGCAATTCACTATTCAAGATTACATTTTTCAAAGTGCCATATATTGCAATTTAAATAAATTAGATGAAGCAGAAAGCATAATACTCGATATCGTTCCTTATACACGAGATAATATTACACAATATATTCAAACAAGGCAAGTACTAACAAATATATACAAAAGACGAGATGATTATAAAACTGCATCAATTTATAATGCAGAGCTACAAAGACTAAACGACTCAATTCTACTTTCAAATCAACAAAATTCACTTTTGGATAAGGAGGCTGAAATCAGAAGAATGCAGACTCTCGATTCACAAGAAAGAGACATAACACTACTTCTGCTGCTGTTCTTGATATTAACCATCGCTTTTCTTTTGGTCTCGTCATACCTTATTAGATATAAAACCAAAAAAGAGAGGATGGAGCTGGCCATGCGCAAGGCTCTGCGCAACAAATACGACTTTTTCAAGATTTCGGCAGAAACGATGTATCAATCGTACTCCGAAGAGAAGGCAGTCCGCAAAATAGACGACATGCTGAAAGAAGTCTTCAAGGAGGAGATATTCATCGACATGGAGCAGTCGCTCAATGCCCAGCACGACGACATATTCGCAAGAATATTGGAAAACGTAAGATTGTCCGAAAAGGATTACAAGCACCTGCTGCTTATATGCTGCGGATTCTGTTCCCGCTCCTCCGCCGAGATTCTGGACAGCAATCCCGATGCGTTGTACAAAAACAAATCGAGAATCATAGAGAAGCTGGAAAAATCCAAACTCCCGGGCACGGACCGAATCATCGCCCTAATGAAAGGCAAAGCCGACTCCGCGCAACAAAAGAAGGCACGAAAAAGGCCTAAAAAAACGCCTGAAAATACCATGTCAGAAAAGAGAAGAAAAGCAAAAGCGTAAATAACTGATTTTCAAGATATGCCCGAAGCATTATGTCAGACTGTTCCGCGTATCCGTCCTTGGTTTTACGATAGATGCTCCATATCTTTGCATTAACAAAACAACGAAACCTCACCTATTATTTAACAACACATCCAGCCTTGGCCATTCAATGACCGAACACCTTTTTTTAATCTTAAACACATTATGAAAAAGGTGTTCTTTTTTATTGCCGCATTCATTATGACTATGAATATTTCGGCATTTGCGGAACAAGCAACCCCCAAAGAGACTCCGGGTACCCCGACTCAAATCAACTGGATTAAAAAAGGAGGAAGTTCTGGTCCAATCAAGCGCTCCATCGCCCACATCGCGGTTTCGGCAGTTTACTGCAACGGTGCTATCACCTTCGCATTAGACGAATATGGAGGAGTTTGTGGTCGAAGGCTAAGGTGATAGCAGCGTTGCAG
>CAMWIG010000138.1 GCA_947174295.1 uncultured Alistipes sp.
GCATCGTGGTGTCCGAACTCGATGACGACATAATCGTCGTCGGGCAGTGCATCGAGCACCTTGACCCAACGGCCTTCGTCGCGGAACGATTTGGTGGACCGGCCGTTCACGGCATGGTTCTCGACGACGATTTCGCCGTCGAAAAAGGGCTGGAACATATGCCCCCATCCGCGTTCGGGATTCTCCTTGTCGAGTTTCTTCGTGGCGCAGGTCGAGTCGCCGACCAGAAATACGTGAGTCTTGCGCTCGGCAGCCGAACCTGACACGAACACAGCAGCAAGCAGAAAGGTCAGTAGATATTTCATAAAATAGAGGTTGATGCAAAATACGCGGAATGAGAGGTAGATCGAAACCGCCTCTCATTCCGCATCGTTCATATCATTTACTCGACGGGCGCATAGTTACCGCCGCTGTTCTGAGCCGACACGATATCCTTCACCAGATAGTGAGCATAAATTTCGAAGTTCGTGTAAAGCCCCTGAGGATCGAGCGTCTTCTGAGCTGCGTCGGAAGCGTCGTTGCGATCCAGACCGAGCAAATCCTCGTAGTAGTCGGGTATGCCGTCGCCGTCGGTATCGGTAGCAGCGCGGGCAATCTCCTCGTCGGTGGCCGTCAGAACGGGATAGCCGCCCTTGTCATCCGGCGAGTCGATGATTCCGTACCAGCTTTTGTTGCCCGACAGATTCTCGCCCGACGTACCCGTTCCGTTCTTGACATCGGCCAGCACGCGCGAGTCGGCCGCATCCATACGATGCGAAGCACCGCAGTACTGAACCATGCGATCGAAAGCATCGTCGGCAGAGTGGGTGGTCACGCTGCAAGTCTTGCCGTCGACGACCACGGGATAGTTCCTGTCGGCCCAGTTGAACTGGAAGGTGATATAGGGCGAGATGCCCGAGCTCTTGGCCATGCCCTTGGTGTTGTCGGCCGTGATGGACTGGCCTATCGAGGCGTCCGAAACCGAGGTGTCGAGCACATTGCTGTTGCCGCCGAGATATATGCTCGGATTGCCCTGCACGTAGAGACCATTCTCCTTCAAGCCGTTGCCGTCGTAGTAGTTGTCGGCCATGAAGAACTCCTTGCGCTTCTTGGGAGCGTTGGCTCCGCCGGTCGACGTCGGACCGCAGCCGCGATACGACGCCGGGCCCCACTTGTAGTAGTTGCCCACGAAGTTCATCGTGATGCCGACACCGCCGTAAGCGCCGAAGTTGCAGAAGTTGTAAACCACATTGTTGCGGAAATCGAGCAGACGGTCGGTCGTATTGATGCCGTTGGTGACGGCGTTAGCGTCGGGGTCGACCGAATCGCCGTAACGCTCGGGGCCCTCCAAGCGCGGATTGCGGGAATCGTGGTGCGCCAGGATATTGTGGTGGAACGTAGCCGGAGCACCGCCCCAGATGCCGCCGTAACCGTGCGAGCCCTTGCCGTGGTTGCCGTTGCGCAGCGATTCGTACATCATGCACCACTGCATGGTCATGTTCTTCACTACATAGAACGAAGCGCACTCGTCGGAGCTCCACGACATGGAGCAGTGGTCGATGATGATATCCTTCCAGCCGCGCGAACCGATGGCATCCAGACCGTCTACGGCCTTGCCGTCGGTACCCTCGACTTCCGACTGACGGTCGCCGGGACGGAAGCGCAGATAGCGGATGATTACGTTATTGGCCGATATCGAGAACTGCTTGTCGCGAATGCAGATACCGTCGCCGGGAGCCGTCTGGCCCAGAATGGTGATGTTGCCGTAGTTCACTTTCAGGTCGGACTTCAAGCGAATCGTACCCGCCACGTCGAACACGACGATACGCGGTTCGTTGCAATACTGCACGATCCAGCGGAGCGAACCGCGGTTGTTGCGGTCGTCGTCGAGCGTCGTCACGTGGTAGACCTTGCCGCCGCGGCCGCCGGTGGTGAACATACCGGCACCCTCGGCACCCGGGAATGCGCGAATGACACCGTCCTGCTCCCACTCGGGAAGACCCAGATCCATGCCCGACAACAGTCGGGTGCGGAAACCGACAGCCTCCGAGAACTCGGAGTCGCCAGAGTAGACGTCGGCCGCATCGGCCACAGCCTTCACGCGGAAAGTGTACGAGGTGCCCTCTCTGAGGTCGGAGAAAGTGACCTCGGTACCGGCCACTTCGTCGCTCTTGACGGCAGAGCCCTCGACAGAGGTTCCCTCGAAGAGCTCGTAAGCATACTTCACGGCACCCGAAACGGCGTTCCATCTGACGGTTGCGCCCTGCGTGGACAGGTCGCCCACCGTGGCTACGGGAGCCGCCAGGAGTTCGTGCTTGCGCGTGGTGAAGTTCAGATACTCCGACCACGGCGAGTCGCTCTTCAACTCCGACGAAGTCAAGGCCATGACGCGGAAACGATAGGCCGTGCCCTCGGTCAAATCAGCAAGCGAAACGCCCGCAGTCTCGACCGTGACGGTCTCCACGACGCTCTCGCGCGTCGACAGCTCGTAGCGGTAGGCATCGGCATCCTCGACCTCGGCCCACACGACCTTGGCCGACACGTCGGTCAGCGACGACTCGTCGAGCTTCGCAACGGGCGTCGCGAGCATGTTGCTCGACGCCGTAACGTACTCCGACCATTCGGAATCGGAATATGCCGAACCGGGCAGGGCCACAGCCTGCACGCGGAAACGATATACGGTATTCTCCTCCATGGAGAAAGAGTATGCACCGCTGTAAACATTGCCGGTCGAGGGTGTTGCCTCTTCGGCTTTCAGAAGCTCCCACGCATAGTGGTGGGCATTCTCGACGGCGAGCCAGCGCACGGTCGCCTGATTACCGCTGACGGTCACGGCAGGTTCGGGAACGGAGAGATCGGTCGTCTTGCCCGGCTCGTCCGTACCGCTGTCGCTGCATCCGGCCAACACGGCCAACGCCGCCGCGGAAAGGAACAAATTCTTCAAAAAATTCATAATTATGTAATTCTAAATTGGTTATCGAAAATCAGCGCAACTATTCGAGTTTCAGGTATGCACCGCCCTCCACCTGAGCACGCGTTATATCCTTCACCAGATAGTGGAGATAAATCTCCAAATTGGTATAGAGACCCTGCGGATCGAGCGTCTTGGCCGCACCGTCGGCCGCATCGTTGCGGTCGAGGTCGAAAAAGTCCTCCCAATAGTCGGGTATGCCGTCGCCGTCGGTATCCTTGGTGCGCGCAAGCTCCTCGTCGGTCGCACGCAGCACGGGCCAGCCGCCGACATCCTTCTGAGAGTCGATGAGTCCCTTGCTCGAACCGTTGCTGCCGGTCATATAGGTAGCCGTGCCAGTGCGGGCTTCGCCCGTAACGCGCTCATCGACGGCATCGCGGCTCAGCGACGCCCCGACATAGCGGAGCACGTTCTCGAACGACGTCTCGGCCGTGTGCGTAGTGGTGTAACAGGTCTGCGAATCGTCCTTGCGAATGGGAAGCACCGACGACTGACGGGCATTGGCGGCATCGCCGACGCCGCTGCCGTCGTGCAGATATATTCCGCTCCACTGGTCGGCATTGATGGAGGCCGCATAGCTGCCGGCGTGGTAGTTGCCCTCGACATAGAGCCGCGGGTAGCTGTAACCCACGTCCGCACCGCCGTAGTATGCGTCGGCATCGACGAAGTACTTGCGCTGGGCGGACGCCGGCCCAGGCTTGTAGTAGTTGCCCACGATGTTGAAACGGCCGTCCTCGCCGCCGTAGGTCGAGTTGCCGCCCCAATTGTATATCACGTTGTTGCGGTAGTCGACATTTCCGCGATGGGTCGACAGATAGCTGCCGTAGATTCCGGGATGGTCGATGCGGGCATTACGCGAATCGTTGTGCGCCAGCATGTTGTGGTGGAACGACGCGTTCCGGCCGCCCCAGATGCCGCCGTAGCCGTGGCCGCCCTTGCCGTGCACGGAGTTGCGCATGGCCTCCGAAGCCAGACACCACTGCATGGTGAAGTTGCGGTTGGCGTAGAACGACGCCACCTCGTCGACCGACCACGACATGGAGCAGTGGTCGATGATGATATTATCGAAATATCGGCCCCAGAAAGCATCCGACCCGTCGGAGAGGAACGTGCTCTCGTCGCCCAGGCGGAAACGCAGGTAGCGGATGATGATGTTGCTGGCCTTAATCTGAACCGTACCGCCGCGCACGCAGATACCGTCGCCCGGCGCAGTCTGTCCGGCAACGGTGACGTCGCCACGGCTTATCGACAGATTGCTTTGAAGAACGATGTCGCCGGCAACGTCGAAGACTATGGTGCGGGCTCCCGACTCGCCGAGCGCCGCACGCAACGAACCGGCCCCGCTGTCGTTAAGATTGGTGACGTGGATGACACGTCCACCGCGGCCGCCCGTGGTGTACATGCCTCCGCCCTCGGCGCCGGGGAATGCGCGAACGACACCGTCCTGCTCCCATTCGGGCAGCCCCAAATCGAAGCCTGCCGTCGAACGGGTTCGGAAGTTCACCGACTCCGAGAAGTCGGAGTCGCTCGTGTAGGGATCGTCCGCATCGGCCACGGCCTTCACGCGGAAGAAGTAGCTCGTGCGCTCTTCGAGCCCCGAAGCGGTATACTCCGCCGTCGCGGTCTCGCCGGAGGCAATCGGTTCGCCGTCCTGCGTCTGAGAGCGAAGCTCCCAGCGATACTTCACGGCGCCGGCCGATACGCTCCACGACAAAGCGGCCGATTCGGCAGATATGTCCGATACGGAGACTGCGGGCACGGCCAGACTCACGTGCGCACGCGTTTTGAACTCGACGTACTCCGACCATGCTGAGTCGCTTCGGTCGGCGGTCGCCGCGGTCGCCATGACACGGAAACGGTAGGACGTACCTTCGGTCAAATCATCAAACGAGACGCTTCGGGTTTCGGTCGAACCGGCGGCTACGGCAGCTCCCGACTTCGAGAGTTCGTACTTGTAGCCCGCAGCATCGTCCACGGCGTTCCACTCCAACGTCACGGCGGCATCGGTCAGCGACGACTCGACTACCTCGGCGCGAGGAGCGGCGAGCATGTCGCTCGAAGCGGTCAGATACTCCGACCACTCGGAATCGCGGTAAGCCGAGCCGCCGAGAGCTGCCGACTTCACACGAATCGAATAGACAGTCGACTCCTCCATCGAGAATGCGACACGCGTAGCGTAGGTATCGCCCGTCTCGGGTTCGCCCTCGCGGTTCTTAATGATTTCCCACGAATAATGATGGGCGTTCTCGACAGCGACCCATCTCACTACGGCCTCGCCGCCGGAGACCGAAACGACCGGCGAGGGGACTTCCAAAGCGGTAGTCCCCACCGGCGAATCGGTGTCGCCCGAACCGCACGCCGCAACGGTCGCGGCCGCGCATATCGCGAGCTGAACATTCCAAATCAAGCGCCTCATGACACCTAACATTTCGTTTTCGGGATTATTTTACGGTCACGGCATCGGCAGCGCCCTTCGAAAGGGTCGTATTCGCGGCCGAGATTTGCGCGGACTCCACAACGACATCGCGGTTGCGGCTGCCCGTCACAATCAGCGCCTCGGCCAGGCCCTCGGGGCAGGAGAAGTTCTCCACGTCGATATCCTTGGCGTTGTTTATCATCAGCGCGGCACCCTTCTGCGGCACGACGCTCACATTGCGGAGCGTGACGCCTGTCGACTCGTTTATCTGCGCGCCGGTCTGGGCGTAAACCGCCGTATTCTCGACGAGCACGTTCTCGACATTCATCTCGGGCAGACCGTTGAAATACATCGCACGGCGCGCGTTGCGGCAATAT
>CAMWIG010000139.1 GCA_947174295.1 uncultured Alistipes sp.
CAAAAAACGAGAACCTTTCGATTCTCGCTTTCAGTACCCCCTCAGGGGCTCGAACGTCGCACTCTCGTGCGTCGTCAGCGACCGGGTGCCGCAGTCGTCGACAGACGGTGCGGGCAGACACAAGGGAGCTAACCGAGAGCCCCGAAAACAAAAAAGGTCACTTCGCAGTGACCTTTCGTACCCCCTCAGGGGCTCGACTGCGCTACTTGCAGAGGCAGTCGTGTGCTCGAATATTTACACCCTCCCGACCTCCCTGAAAGGGAGGCCATGCCAGGGTTCTCGCCTCCTGACAGGGCACAAAACAAAAAACGAGAACCTTTCGATTCTCGCTTTCAGTACCCCCTCAGGGGCTCGAACCCTGGACCCCAACATTAAGAGTGTCGTGCTCTACCAACTGAGCTAAAGAGGCATTCAATCTTTCGATTGCGAGTGCAAAGGTAGATATAAATTTCGTATCTGCAAATTTTTTTCGAAAAAAATTTCATTTTTCATGCCGAAATTTGCGATTATGCCCAGTGTGCGCCCGAAAAAGCGCCGCTAAATTCAGTTTTCGCGACGACGACGGCCGTACCTGGGTTCAAACGAATCGGCATCGCACCCAATCAATCGAGGGCGATTCGGAATCAAAACCGCAAACAGTCAGCGATGGAAAAAGCATGCAAAACAAAAAAAAGCCCGCATGCGGGATGCGGGCTCGATTGTGTTTGCGGGAGAAGCAGACTCAGCGCTCCTGCACCCCGAACCGATATACGCACGTATGCGTGTAGGTTTCACCGGGGCGAAGTATCGTCGAGGGAAACTCCGGGCGGTTGGGCCCGTCGGGGAAACGCTGCGTTTCCAAAGCCAGCGACTCGCGGAAACGGAGCGGTCGTCCGTATTTGCCGGTCGTTGCGCCGTCGAAGAAGTTGCCGCTGTAAAACTGCAAGCCGGGCTGATCGCTCCACACCTCCAACGTGCGGCCTGTCGTCGGCTCGTAGACGCGCGCCGCCAATTCGAGGCCGTCCGGCGACTTGCGATCTATCGCCCAGTTCAAGTCGTAACCGCCGCCGTTGCGCAGCTGCACGTCATCCGCCCCGATGCGTTCGCCGATAGCATGCGGCACACGGAAATCGAACGGAGTGCATTCGACCGAGGCGAGTTCGCCCGTGGGAATCAACACCGAATCGACCGGCGTAAAGCGGCCGGCATTAATCGTCAGTTCATTATCGAGAACCGTACCGTTGCCCTCACCTTTGAGATTGAAGAACGAGTGGTGCGAGATGTTCACCGGCGTGGCTTTGTCGGTCGTCGCCCGATAGTCGATGCGGAACTCGTCGTCGGGGGTCAGCGAGTAGGTCATCTCGATGTCGAGATTCCCCGGAAAACCCTCCTCGCCGTCACGGTGCAGATAGTGCAGCACGAGCCGGTCGCCGGTCGCCTCCACGACGTCCCACACCACACGGTCGAGACCGCGGAGCCCGCCGTGCAGCGTCTGCCCGTGGTCGTTCCGCGGCAGGGCATACGCTTCGCCGTCAAGCGTGAATGCTCCCGCTCCGATTCGGTTGGCGACGGGGCCGACCACAGCACCGAGAAACCGCTCGCCGTCGTTGTGCAGATAGCGGTCGAGTGACTCGTAGCCCAGCACGACGTCTTCATAACGACCGTCGCAGTCGGGAGTCCAAAGGGACACGACACGGGCACCGTAGTTCGTGACCTGCATCGCAAGGCCGCCTCCGCGCAGCGTGTAAAGCGACACGGGAAGACCGTCGACCTCGGCCTCGAAAGCCGCAGCAGGCAGCAACGCCATATCGGCCCGATGCGTACCGCAGGCAACCGCCGCAGAGGCGGCTATCAAACAAAAAACGTGTTTTGCGCTTATCATGGCTGTTCCAGCGAATTACATATTTTAAGATTCATCGCCCGCACCCTCGGTTCGTCGATTTTGACGACCTTGCGGTCGTAAGTAATCAGCCCGTTGACCTCGCCCTCGACATCGGTGGTCTGGGTGTAGACTGCGGCGGAGAAGCCGCGGCGAACCAGTTGCAACAACTTTTCGGCGTAGGTTTCGTACTGGGCCGTCACCTCTTCCGGCGTGTTGAACTGCACGTATCCCCAGTTTCTGTCGGGAAACCAGAGGTGCTCCGGCATGGCCAGTCCGATGCCGCCGTATTCGCCCAGCACGGTTGCCCGCAGCGGGTCGTAGAGGTACAGGTTCGGGTGGGGGTAGTGATGCAAATCGAGCATATCGCCGCACGGATAGTGGTTGCCGCCGCTGGCCGCATCGACCAGACGGCTCGGATCGTATGCCTTGGTCCACTCGGCTATCTCCACGGTCCTGAACTGCCCCCATGCTTCATTGAACGGAACCCACACCCCGATACACGGATATGAGTAGAGGGCGTCGATAATCTCTTTCCACTCCTTGCGATACTGGGCTTCGGACTTCGCGGAGCGCTCCGCTTCCCGACCCTCGAAATATCGGGTCATATGCCACTCGGGGCTCGGCCCTCCGCTGGGCATGTCCTGCCAGACAATCAGCCCGAGCCGGTCGCAGTGCGTATACCAGCGTGCCGGTTCGACCTTGATGTGCTTGCGCACCATGTTGAATCCGAAGTCCTTGGTCTTCTGCAAATCGTAGACGAGCGCTTCGTCCGACGGTGCGGTATACAGACCGTCGGGCCACCACCCCTGGTCGAGCGGGCCGAACTGGAAATAATCGCGGTTGTTGAGTTGCAGACGGGTGATGCCCTGCTCGTCCTTGCGAATCGAGTATTTGCGGTATGCCGCATAGCTCCTCACCCTATCCACGACCTTGCCGTCCTTGTATATCCTCACCTCCATGTCATACAGCGACGGCGACTCGGGCGACCAGAGTTTGACATCGGCAGGCATGGCCACCTCGACCGCACCGCGGCCGAGCGCCGAACCGCGCGCTACCGTTCGGCCTCCGTCGTACAGCTCGACTTCCGTTCGGTCGGCAGCCCCGCCCTCGACGACAGCCTCCACCGTCATGCAACGGTTATCCACGTCGGGCACGGTTTTCAGCATGGAGATATGCGTTTCGGGAACGGGTTCGAGCCACACGGTCTGCCAGATTCCTGTCACGGGCGTATACCATATCGTATGCGGATTCTCCACCTGCTTGCCACGGGGCTGCTCGCCTTTGTCGGTCGGGTCCCATACTCGCACGACAAGCGTATTGCCGCCCTTGCGCAGGGCCGCGGTCACGTCGATAGCGAACGGAGCAAAACCTCCCGTGTGCGTGCCTACCTTGATGTCGTTCACCCACACGTCGGTCTTCCAGTCCACGCCGCCGAAGTTCAGCATAACGTGCCTGCCGCGCCACTTGGCCGGTATTTCGAAAGTACGGCGATACCACAGCTCCTGTTTTTCACCGACCGTTTTTCCGACTCCCGACAGCGACGATTCCACTGCGAACGGCACGAGAATCTCACCCTCGTACTCCGCCGGAGCCGGTGCTCCTTTCGGGGTTATTGCGTAGTCCCACAATCCGTTGAGATTCTGCCACTCGTCGCGTTCCATAATAGGACGCGGATATTCCGGCAGGACATTGTCGGCAGTCAGCCGCTCACCCCACTGGGTCTTAATTCTGTCGCCGACCGGATTCCATGCCGCAGCCGAACCGTATCCGAGAGCTGCGGCGAATATCGTCGTCAGCAGTAGTTTCCTTATCATAATCATTAAATTACTGTTGTTTAATTGTCAAATCCCAATATCGCGAAAAGGGTTCAGTCGTTTACTTCGACCCGGACGCTCGCGATGACACTCCGCGAATCGCGGCAGACCTCGATCTCGTACACTCCGGCATCGACCGTCCAGTCGCCCCGGTGCACGTCCCAATAGGCGAATGCCTCCGCCCCGAGTTCGAAATCCACACGCACGGACTCTCCGGCCGGGATGAACACCTTGCGGAACCATTTCAGTTCGTGATGCGGACGCTCCACCGCCGGAGCGACAGGCCGCACGTAAATCTGCACCGTTTCGCAACCATCCATCTTTCCGGCATTCACGACGTCGACATGGCCGGCGACACCCGCCGAGCCGTTGCCGGCTATTTCGAGATTGTCGTACTCGAATGTCGTGTAGCTCAATCCGTAGCCGAACGTAAATTCGGGCTCGGCAGCCGCCGTATCGAAATAGCGGTAGCCGACTTGCAGCTTTTCGCCGTACACGACCGTGCCGTCGTCTTCATAACCGAATTTGCGACAAGGAGCATCGTCGAGTCTGCGCGGCCAAGTGAACGGCATGCGCCCCGAAGGATTGACCCGTCCGAACAGCACGTTCGCGACTGCCGTACCTCCCTCCATGCCGGGATACCATGCCTCGACAAGCGAGGAGACGTGCGGCAGCCATCCGCCGATCTCCAAGGGCGAACCGTTGATTAGCACCACGTGCGTATTGCGGTTGAGCTCGGCGAGGCGGACAATCAGCCGCTCCTGCAACTCGGGGAATGTCAGACTCACGCGATCGCGGCCTTCGGTGTCAAGGCTGTGGTCGATGCCGCCCACGAACACCACCGCATCGGCCTTGCGAGCGGCCCGTTCGATGCGCTTCCACTGCTGCGAGACCAGTTCGGTCTGCGGACTCTGCCACTCGACCCGCAGAGCGGCGTCGCCGGTACCTTTGCGCCAGATGACGCACAGACGCAGCATCGCCCCCTTTTTCAAATCGAGACTGGCAGTCACCGTACCCTCGCCTTTGCCAGGATGGGCAATGGTCACGGGGGCACCGGCCCATTCGTTGTTGTAAACGTATGCGACACCTCCTCCGGCCGTAAAACGGAACGCGTACTTTCCGTCGACGGGCGGAATGAATTTCAGTTCGTACCGCGCCTCGCTGAACTCATCCACGTCGATGGAGGGGTCGGGCGATTTCATCTCCCACATGAAGTCGATTTTGGGCTCCGTGCGCACAAGCGCAGGCTCGTCACTGCCTCTGACGAAATAGCGGGCCGAGAATCCGGCGCCTTCCGGCGACATTTCGGCCGTCAAGGGTTTGAAATCGCCCAGCTCGTCCGACGAGATATAGGTGACCTTGTCTTCGCCCAGCAGCCGTCGGATGCCTTGCAGCACGGTAACCTCGTAGGTCGACTCCATCCACGAACTGCCGCCCATGGCGCCAAGGCAAAAGCGCTTGTCGGCATTGGGTCCTATGACCAGCACGTTGCGCAGGCGCTTCTCGTTCAGAGGCAGTGCGCCAGCCTCGTTTTTCAGCAGCACGATGCCCTGTTCGGCAATCTCCAATGCCGTGCGATGGTGCTCGGGCGTGGAAATCTCGGCTCCGGCGGAGCGGTCCTCGCGGTCGAGAATGCCGATGTAGTCGTAAACGCGCAGAATGCGCCTCACCTTGTCGTCTATCACCTCGACGGGCACACGACCCGCCTTCACGGCTTCGAGCAGCGCCGTGCCGAAGCCGCACCGATCGCCGCCCGGCATCGAAACGTCCAGGCCGGCGAAAGCGGCCTTTTCGGTAGAGCGGGTCTGCAACCAGTCGGTCATGACGAACCCCTCGAAACCCCAGCGATGTTTCAGGATGTCGGTAAGCATCTTGCGGCTGTCGCTCACGAACTCGAAGTTCATGCCGTTGGCCGAGGTCATGACGGTCGGCACGTCGGCTTGCCGCACGGCTGCCTCGAAGGCCGGCAAATAGATTTCGTACATCGTGCGATCG
>CAMWIG010000140.1 GCA_947174295.1 uncultured Alistipes sp.
ATACTCCCGCTCGGCAATGCTCAAATAAATTTGGCATTACCCTCGCTTATTCGTACCTTTATGTTATTATCCCGAACATTATTCTGAGAATTATGAATTTCGAATTCATACGGATTACCCGTATCCTTGCGGCGGCCGCGGCCGCCATCGCAGCCCTCGGCTGCGGCAGCGAGCCTCTGCGCACCGACACCGTGCTCGAACATGGCTGGCGCTTCTCGAAGGGCGATTTCGAGGGCGCTGCGGCGCCGGAGTTCGACGACAGCGCATGGCAGAGCGTCGAAGTGCCTCACGACTGGGCCATCTACGGCCCGTTCGACCGCGACAACGACAGCCAGAAGGTGGCCATCACCCAGAACTTCGAGACCGAGGCCACGACCAAAACCGGCCGCACGGGCGGCCTGCCCTACGTCGGCACAGGATGGTATCGCACGCGCTTCGACGTCGACGGATTCGATGCCTCGAAGTGCGTCGAGCTGCTCTTCGACGGCGCCATGAGCGAGGCCCGCGTGTGGGTCAACGGCCGCGAAGCGTGCTTCTGGCCCTTCGGCTACAACTCGTTCCACTGCGACGTCACCGAGCTGCTCAACCCCGACGGACGCGGCAACGTGCTGGCCGTGCGGCTGGAAAACCTCCCCGAGTCGTCGCGCTGGTATCCAGGCGCCGGGCTCTACCGCAACGTCCACGTCATAACGACCTCCCGCACCCGCATTCCCGTGTGGGGCACGTTCGTCACCACTCCCGAAGTATCGGCCGACGAGGCCACGGTGGCCCTGCGCATCGAAATCGCAGGCCGCACCGACGATATCGCCGTCCGCACGCGCATCCTCGACGCCGAGGGTCGCGAGAGAGCCTCGACGAACTCCTTCGCACCGCTCGATGACGGTACGGTCATGCAGACCCTCCGCGTGGCGTCGCCGGCGCTGTGGTCGCCCGAAACACCGGCGCTCTACACGGCCGAAACGACCATCTCCGCCGGCGGCCGCACCGTCGACCGCTACCGCACGCGCTTCGGCATCCGCACGGTCGACATCACGCCCGAACACGGTTTCCGCCTGAACGGCACGCCGCGCAAGATTCGCGGCGTGTGCAACCACCACGACCTCGGGCCGCTGGGCGCCGCCGTCAATGTCGCAGCGCTGCGCCGCCAGCTCACGATGCTCAAAGATATGGGATGCGACGCCATACGCACCTCGCACAACATGCCGGCGCCGGAGCTCGTCGAGCTCTGCGAACAGATGGGCTTCATGATGATGATCGAGCCCTTCGACGAGTGGGATATCGCCAAGTGCCGCAACGGCTACCACCGATATTTCGCCGAATGGGCCGAACGCGACATGGTCAACATGCTGCGCCGCTACCGCAACTCGCCCGCCGTGGTGATGTGGAGCATCGGCAACGAGGTGCCCAACCAGTGCGCCGACGGCGGATGGCGCACGGCCGAGTTCCTGCAAGATATCTGCCACCGCGAAGACCCCACGCGCATGGTCACGTGCGGCATGGACCAGGTGAAGTGCATCGCCGACAACGGTTTCGGCGCGCGCATCGACATCCCGGGCTTCAACTATCGCGTACACCTCTACCGCTACGCCTACGAGCGGCTGCCGCAGGGCTTCGTGCTCGGCAGCGAGACTTCGTCGACCGTTAGTTCGCGCGGCGTCTACAAGTTCCCCGTCGAACAGGCGAGCAACCGCACCTACGACGACCATCAGTGCTCCTCCTACGACACCGAGTGCTGCTGGTGGTCGAACCTCCCCGACGCCGACTTCGCGCTGTCGGACGACATGCCGTGGGTCATCGGACAGTTCGTCTGGACGGGCTTCGACTATCTGGGCGAGCCAACGCCCTACGACGAGATGTGGCCCAACCACAGCTCGATGTTCGGAATCATCGACCTCGCCTCGCTGCCCAAAGACCGCTACTGGCTCTACCGCAGCGTGTGGAACACCTCCTCGCCCACGCTCCACGTACTTCCGCACTGGACATGGCCCGGCCGCGAGGGCGAAACTACGCCCGTATGCGTCTACACCTCCTGTCCGTCGGCCGAGCTCTTCGTCAACGGCCGCTCGCAGGGCTTGCGCACCAAGCGCACCGACGGCACGCAGCAGGAGCGCTACCGCCTAACGTGGAACGACATTCGCTACGAGCCGGGCGAGTTGAAGGTAGTGGCCTACGACGCCGAGGGCCGCGCAGCCGGCGAAAAAGTCGTCCGCACGGCCGGCGAACCTGCGGCCATAGCGCTCGAAGCCGACCGCACGGAGCTCGCGGCCGACGGGCACGACCTGGCCTACGTCACGGTGCGCATCGTCGACCGCGACGGCAACCTCTGCCCGCACGACGGGCGCGAGGTGCGCTTCGAGGTCGCGGGAGCAGGTTCCTTCCGCGCCGCGGCCAACGGCGACCCGACATGTCTCGACCCGTTCCACCTCCCCTCGATGCACGCCTTCGGCGGCATGCTGACGGCAATCGTGCAGACCTCGGCCGACCGATGCGGCGAGATAACCCTCCGCGCCGAGGCCGACGGAGTCGAAGCCTGCGAGCTCGCACTGCGAGCAATCGGCAATTAACAATGAGAAATAAGGAATCAGCGATTAACGGCACTGCATCCGCTGCCGTGCGACAGAGGGAGGAGCCTTTTCGGTTTTCCTCTCTCTTTTTTCGCACCCGCTTTAACACGAGGAGCCGCCCATTCTCACGGGCGGCTCCTCTGTAATAATACAATCGTCACAGCAGCGTCTGCGGCTCCTTGCGGTCGGGGAACGACCTCGACAGCAGTTCGGAGAACGGAGTCGCGAACGTGCGGGCTCCCGACGGACACGCTTTCACGCATGCGCAGCAGCGTATGCAACGCTCCGCATCGGTCTCCGTGCCGGAGATTACGGCTTCGGCGGGGCAGACCTCCGCACAACTGCCGCACCCGGAGCACAGCTCAGCGTCCGCCGACGGTCTCTTCGGCCCCATATTGCCCGAACACAGTAACTTGACCACGCCCCACACGAAGCGCAGCCGCCCGAGCACCGGGCCGGCGGACTTGGCGATGCGTCCGACATCGACCTCTGCCGGCGCTCCGGCATCGACCTTGCGGCGGACAGCCTCGCCGAACCGTTTCGCAACGGCCGCGTCGGCAGCATCGGGACGGGCGGCAGCTATCGGACTGCCGGCCGTGCTGTAAGAGTGCTCTCCCACGAACGAACCGGCCGCCACAACGCGAAACCCCTGCCCGCGCAGCAGCGCATCGAGCTCCGCCAGAGCGCCGTCGCAGGCCCGGTTGCCGTAGACGACAATCGCTACGGCCGGCGTCGCGTCGCCATGCACCCTGCGCAACCGCTCCGCAGCCGGCTGCGGCACGTGTCCTCCGTACACGGGAACCGCCACGACGGCGACATCGCCGCGCGGGACGGCCGTCTCGCCGCAGCCCTTCGGCAGCGTAAGGTCGTGCACGACGGTTTCGCCGGCACCGAATCCCTCGGCCACGGCGCGAGCCGTGCGGAGCGACGTCCCCGTAGGCGAGAATGCTATGACATGCAGTGCCATCGCCTACAACTTCTCACCGTAGGCCAAATCGCCGGCATCGCCGATACCCGGCACGATATACGAACGCGAGGTGAGCTCCTCGTCGACGGCACCGACCCAAATCGAGGTGGTCTTCTTGGGCATGTTCTTCTCCACGTAGTCCACACCCTGCTCCGACGCTATGACCGCGGCCACGTGGGTGTGGCTCGGCATTCCTCCCTTCTCGCAGAGAGCCTGCCATGCCAGCACGAGCGACGAGCCCGTGGCCAGCATCGGGTCGACAAGCAGAAGCACCTTCCCTTCGAGGTCGCCGCACGATATGTACTCGACCTTGACGGTGAACTTGCCGTCCTTCGTACTCTTGCGGTACGCCGATACGAAAGCGTTCTGAGCATCGTCGAAGTAGTTCAGGAATCCCTGATGGAACGGCAGACCTGCACGCAGAATCGTCGCCACGACGATTCGGTCGGAGATGCACTCCACGGCTGCCGAACCGAGCGGAGTCTCGACGATGCGGGTCTCGTAGTTGAGCTCCTTCGAGATTTCGTATGCGGCGATTTCGCCGATGCGCTCCAAATTGCGGCGGAAGCGCATGGAATCCTTCTGAATCTCCTTGTCACGAATCTGCTCGATAAACTTGTTGAGAATCGTGTTCTGCTTGTTAAGAATGTGCAACATGAGGCTTTTTTTATTTTTGATGAGTCTTGTCAGTACAGGAAATTGTTGAAAGGATAGCGACCGGCATGAATCTCCCGAACCATGCCGTAGAGATCCGAGCGGAACTTCTCGATTCCCACGCGCTCCTTGGCCGAGATGAAGATGCAGGGCGTGTTGGCCTTGGCAATCCAGCTCTGCCGCAGGTCGTCCAGCGAAAGATTCTCGCGCGTGGCAGGCGTCAAGTCGTCCTCCTCTTTCTTAATATAGGTGTAGGCATCTACCTTATTGAAAACCAGATAGACGGGCTTGTCGCCCGCGCCGATATCCTGCAACGTCTGCTTCACCACGTCCAGCTGCTCCTCGAAATGAGGATGCGAGATGTCGACCACGTGAATCAGCAAATCGGCCTCGCGCACCTCGTCGAGCGTCGACTTGAACGACTCGATGAGCTGCGTAGGCAGCTTGCGGATGAATCCCACGGTGTCCGAGAGCAGGAACGGCAGGTTGTCGAATACGACCTTGCGCACCGTGGTGTCGAGCGTGGCGAAGAGCTTGTTTTCGGCGAATACGTCGCTCTTCGATATGAGATTCATGAGCGTCGACTTGCCGACGTTGGTATACCCCACCAGCGACACGCGCACCATATGTCCGCGGTTCGAGCGCTGCACGGCCATCTGACGGTCGATTTTCTGCAAGTCCTCTTTGAGCTTCGATATCCGATTGCGGACTATGCGCCGGTCGGTCTCGATTTCGCGCTCGCCGGCACCGCCGCGAGTACCCGTACCGCCTCGCTGGCGTTCGAGGTGCGTCCACATTCCGGCCAGACGCGGCAGCATGTACTCGTAGTGGGCAAGCTGCACCTGCGTCTTGGCATATGCCGTCTGCGCACGCGAGAGGAATATGTCGAGAATCAGACGCGTGCGGTCGAGAATGCGGCACGGCATCGCCTGCTCGATGTTGCGCGTCTGCGACGGCGAGAGCTCGTCGTCGAAAATCACCACGTCGATTTCGTTCTCCTTGCACCACGCGGCTATCTCTTCGAGTTTGCCGGGGCCCACGTATATGCGCGACGAAGGCTGCGGCAGCCGCTGCGTGAAGCGGCGCACGGTTCGTATGTCGGCCGTCTCGGCGAGAAATTCCAGTTCGCCGAGAAATTCGTCGACCTGTCGCGGGTCTTGCGAATCGCGGATAACGGCCACTATCACCGCTCGCTCGCGGCAATCCTCCGCAGTCTGTATGTTGTTGGTTTCTGTCATGCGTTACAATATAAAATATCGTCGACACTCCCCGCCCAGCAAAAACCGGGCAGAATGATACGACCCGTCACCCGGCGCCCCAGCTACCGGGCCGGCGTGCCGGCCTGGCTTTTCCGCCGGAGCGGCTACCACGCGACCTCTGCGCCAAAGCCGCACCGAGTCTCTCCGGCAGCCCTATTCGCAGCCCCGGGTTCCGCCGCACAGCCGAAGCCGACATGTTGCTTCTGCGCC
>CAMWIG010000141.1 GCA_947174295.1 uncultured Alistipes sp.
CGGCTTAATTTTGAAATATGAGTTTCGAGCCGGCAGCAGAAAGGCGAGTGCTTGGCCGGAAGCATGAACGGCCGGCGGGGCCTGGGTAATTTTGAATTTTGAATTCCGAATTTTGAATTTTAATGATATATCCGTCTAATTTCGAACAGAAGATAGGTTTCGACCGTCTGCGGCGTCAGGTCGCTGAGCTCTGCACCATGCGAGCTGCGCGCGAGCGCGTCGAGGGCGAGACGTTCTCGGTCTCGGCCGACGAAATCGAGCGCCGTCAGGCTTTGGCCGACGAGGTGCGCCGCATGCTCGACCTCGAACGCGACTTTCCGACCGAGGAGTTTTCGGATGTCGACTATATAGTGGCTAAAATCCGAGTCGAGGGTTCGTTCCTCACCACCGAGGAGGTCGTCGTGCTGCGCCGTGCGCTGGCGTCGATAGGCGCTCTGGTCGGCTTCGTGATGAGCCGCGACGAACGCACCTACCCGCGTCTTCGCGAGTTGAGCGCGGGCGTGGAGTCGTTCCCCGAGATTGTGGAGGCCGTCGACCGCATAGTCGACCGCTTCGGCAAGATTCGCGACAACGCATCGCCCGAGCTGCACGACGTGCGCCGAGCCATCCGCGAACGCGAGGGGCAGGTGTCCAAACGTCTGCAACAGATTCTCGCCTCGGCCAAGAACTCGGGCATAGTCGACGCCGACGCCTCGATATCCATACGCGACGGCCGTGCGGTGATTCCCGTGTCGGCCGGCAACAAACGCAAGTTGCAGGGCTTCATCCACGACGAGTCGGCCACGGGCAAGACATTCTACATCGAGCCGGTCGAGGTGGTCGAAATCAACAACGAACTGCGCGAGTTGGAGTATGCCGAGCGGCGGGAGATAGTCCGCATCCTCACGGCCTTCACCGAGTCGGTGCGCCCTTCGGCCGACCTGATAGCCTGCTCGGGCGAATACCTCGCCGAGGTGGACATGATACGAGCCAAGGCGCGCTGGGCGTCGGCCAACGGATGCGTGAAACCGATAGTCTCGATCGACGACCGCATGGTGCTGCGCAATGCGCGCCACCCTCTGCTGGCGCAGACTCTCGCCGAGCAGAAGCGCGAAATCGTGCCGCTCGACATGCAGCTCGACGCCTCGAAGCGCATCCTCGTCATCTCGGGTCCGAATGCCGGCGGAAAGTCGGTGTGCCTGAAAACCACGGGCATCGTGCAGTATATGTTCCAGTGCGGATTTCCCGTGCCGGCGTCGGAAATCTCGGAGCTGCCGGTCTTCCGCTCGATTTTCATCGACATCGGCGACGAGCAGTCGCTCGACGACGACCTGTCGACCTATTCGTCGCACCTGCTGAACATGAAGAACATGCTGGCCGGAGCATCGGAGCGCACGCTGATTCTCATCGACGAGTTCGGCTCGGGCACGGAGCCTACGATAGGCGGCGCCATTGCCGAGTCGATTCTCGAACGGCTGCTGGCCCGCGGCTGCTACGGAGTCATCACGACGCACTACGCCAACATCAAGTACTTCGCGTCGAATACCGACGGCATAGCCAACGGCGCGATGATGTTCGACGTGCAGCAGATACGTCCGCTGTTCCGTCTCGAAACGGGCAAGCCGGGAAGTTCGTTCGCCGTGGAGATAGCGCGCAAGATAGGTCTTTCGGAGGACATAATACGCGACGCGAGCGAGAAGGCGGGCAGCGACCACATGAACATCGAGAAGCAGCTGCGCGAAATCGCCCGCGACCGCCGCTACTGGGAGCAGAAGCGCGACCGCATACGCCAGACCGACCGCCGTGTCGAGGAGCTCGAACAGAACTACTCCGAGCAGCTCGCCCGCATACGCAGCGAGCGGGCCGAGATTATCCGCACGGCCAAGGAGGAGGCGCAGCGCATGATTGCCGATGCGAACCGTCAGATAGAAAACACGATACGCGCTATCCGCGAGTCGCAGGCCGAGCGTGAGATGACGCGTCTGGCCCGTCGCGAGCTGGACGAGTTCGCGGCCGCCGTGGAGCGGCAGCGCGAGTCGGAGCGTTCGGCCGAGGTCGAGCGCGAGATGGAGCGTTTGGAGCGCCGCCGAGCGCGCCGTGCCGAGCGCAAGGCGCAGGCGTCCGGCGCGGCGGATTCACCGGCTGCCGAGGAGCCGAAGCAGCTGCCCGTCGAGGTGGGTTCGAAGGTGAGAATAGAGGGACAGGACACGCCGGGCGTCGTGCAGTCCGTGAAAGGGCAGAAGGCGCAGGTGGCCTTCGGGCAGATTCTGACCACGGTCGCCGTGTCGAAGCTCACGGTGGTATCGAATGCCGAGTTCAAGCGCGCCACGCGCCCAACGACGGCCCGCACCGTCGTGTCGGTAGACATATCGAACCGCAAGCTCAACTTCCGCGACCATATCGACGTGCGCGGCATGCGTGCGGCCGAGGCGTTGGAGGCGGTCGAGGATTTGGTCGACGACGCGCTGATGGTGGGCGTCGGCTCGGTCACGATTCTGCACGGCAAGGGCACGGGAGCCCTCAAAGAGGAGATTAGGCGCTATCTGCGCAGCGTGCCCGATGTCGAGAGTGCCGTCGACGAGCATGCCGACCGCGGCGGCGCCGGAATAACGATAGTTACGTTCAAAGGATAGTGTGAACAGAGAGTAAACGATGAAATACCTTTTATCCGAAATCGCCGCCTTGTGCGACGGCGTGCTTGCGGGTTGCGACCGCGAGGTGCGGGAGGTGATGACCGACAGCCGCAGCTGTGCGTTCGGTGCCTCGCCGCTCTTCGTCGCCATGGCGGGCGACAACCACGATTCGCACCGCTACGTGCGCGAGATGTACGAGCGCGGCGTGAGGGCGTTCCTCTGCGAACGCGACGTGCCGGGGTGCGAGACGATGGCCGATGCCGGTTTCGTGCGGGTGGAGAACTCGGTGCGCGCCCTGCAACGGCTTGCCGCCGACCGCCGGGCCGGATTCCGCGGTACGGTGGTGGGAATCACCGGGTCGAACGGAAAGACCGTGGTCAAGGAGTGGATTGCGCAGATGGTGCCTCCGGGCGTCAAACTCTTCCGCTCGCCCAAGAGCTATAACTCGCAGCTGGGCGTGGCGCTGTCGCTACTGATGATGGAGGGCGACGAGGAGGTGGCTCTCATCGAGGCCGGCATCTCGCGGCCCAACGAGATGGTGCGTCTGGAACGCATGATTCGCCCCGACGTGGTGGTGCTCACCTCGATTGGCGACGCCCACCAGGAGAACTTCCCCACGGTGGAGGACAAGACGATGGAGAAGCTCATACTCGCCCGCCGGGCCTCTACGGTGGTATACCACAGCGACTACGACTTCGTCGGCGAGCAGGTCGGCAAGCAGTGCCGCACGGCCCGCCGTGTCGATGCCGCCGAGGTGCCGGTCGAGGGGCTCTCCGACCCGACGGCTGTGCGCAACGCACAGGTCGTGAAGGCATTCTGCGAGGTGATGGGCTATCCGACCGACGGTGTAGCCGCAGCCAAACCCGTTGTCGCAATGCGTTCGGAGGTCAAGGAGGGAATCAACGGCTCGCTCATCGTGGACGACACCTACAACTGCGACATCAACTCGCTGGCGCTGGCGCTCGACTACCTGCACTCCGTGGCGGCGGGCCGAGCCATGACGCTGATACTTTCCGACATACTGCAAAGCGGAATGTCGGGCGACGAGCTCTATTCCCGCGTGGCGCGAATGGCGGAGCGTGCGGGCGTCGACCGTGTGGTCGGCATCGGCACGCGAATATGCGGTTATGCCGACAAATTTTCGTGCGACGCGGCGTTCTATACCACCGTCGAAGAGTTCCTGCGCGGCATGCGCAGCTCCGATGTCGCGGGCCGCGCCATACTCATAAAGGGCAGCCGCACGAGCCGTTTCGAACGGCTGAGCCACGCTCTGGGCCGCAAGAGCCATACGACGACGCTCGAAGTGAACCTCGATGCCATGGTGCGCAATCTCAACTATTTCCGTGCGCGGCTCGGCCAATCCGTGCGCCTTACGGCCATGGTCAAGGCCGCGAGCTACGGTTCGGGCGACTTCGAGGTCGCGCAGATGCTGCAACATCAGGGCGTAGACTTTCTGGCCGTGGCTTTCGCCGACGAGGGCGTCCTGCTGCGCGAGCGCGGCATCTCGATGCGCATCGTGGTGCTCAATGCCGACGCCGACAGCTTCGAGGCGATGATTTCCAACCGCCTCGAACCCGAGATATACTCGCTGCATTCGCTTCGCGAGTTCGTCGCCGCGGCCGCACGCTACGGCGAGATGAACTACCCGATACACATCAAGCTCGACACGGGCATGCACCGTCTGGGCTTCGTCGAGGATGAGCTGCCGGCACTGGTCGCCGAACTCGAAGCCTCGGCGCGCACAGTGCGCGCGGCATCGGTTTTCGCGCATCTGTGCTGCGCCGACGATCCGGCGCAGGACGCATTTACGCGCGAACAAATCGCGCGCTTCGACAGAATGAGCTCGTCGGTTTCCGCCGCAGTGGGCTACCCCGTAATCCGCCATACGGCTAACTCGGCTGCCATGGAGCGATTCCCCGAGGCGCAGTTCGACATGTGCCGTCTGGGGCTGGGGCTCTACGGCTTCGGATTCGAACACAACGACCGTCTGTCGCCCGTGGCCACGCTGCGCACGCGAATCGTGCAGGTGAAGCGGCTTGCGGCGGGCGAGACCGTGGGCTACGGCCGTGCGGGAGTGCTCGCGCGCGACAGCGTGACGGCGACTATTCCCGTGGGCTATGCCGACGGTCTGGACCGCCATCTGGGCTGCGGGGCGTGGTCGATGCTCGTCGCGGGCCGTCCGGCTCCGATTGTGGGGCGCATCTGCATGGACAGCTGCATGCTCGACGTGACGGATATCCCCGGCGTGGCCGAGGGCGACGAGGTGACGGTCTTTTCGGCCGCAGCGGGCAATACGCCCGAAGATATGGCGCGCGTGCTGGGGACGATTCCCTACGAGATACTCACCTCGGTATCGTCGCGCGTGAAGAGAGTATATGTAAAGGAATGACAGCAATGGCAGCAGGAACACTCTATCTGATACCTTGTCCTATCGACCCCGAAGGGGGCGTGTACGACGTCGTGCCGGCCCGCAACCGCGAGATTATCGACTCGCTGGACTACTTCATCGTCGAAAATACCCGTTCGGCGCGGCGTTTCCTGTCGAAGGCGGGCATCGCGCGGCCGATCGACACGTTGGAGTTTCGCGAACTGAACGAACATTCGGTAGCCGGCGCAGCCGTCGAGGAGCTCGTGCGGCCGATTGCCGAGGGCCGCTCGGCAGGCGTCATCTCCGAAGCCGGAGTGCCGGCCGTCGCCGACCCCGGAGCGCTGGTCGTGGAGCTGTGCCACCGGCGGGGAATCCGTGTGGTGCCTCTGGTCGGGCCGTCGTCGATTATAATGGCCGTCATGGCGTCGGGCATGAACGGGCAGTCGTTCGCCTTCAACGGCTACCTGCCCGTCAAGCCGCAGGAGCGCGCGCGGGCCATCCGCTTCTTCGAGCGGCGGGCCGTGCAGGAGCGCCAGACGCAGCTCTTCATTGAGCCGCCCTACCGCAACGTGAAGCTGTGGGTCGAGCTGTTGCAGACGTGCGCACCGG
>CAMWIG010000142.1 GCA_947174295.1 uncultured Alistipes sp.
AGATTGCCAAAACGAAAATAATACTCAGAATAATCTTTTTCATAATATATTGCTTAACAAGTATAAAAAACAAATGCTTATGTTTGTAATGCCGGCTACTTGCGCTCCTGCTCGTTGTCCTTTTCGAGCACGTCGTCGCCCTCCCAGTCGAAGAAGGGGAATTCGCGGCGGCCGCCGAGCGAGAAGCGCGTGTAGGTTATCGGCAGTCCGCGGTCGAGGAACATCTGCTCGTAGGCCGTCTTGACCGATAGCACTTCGTCGGCGAATCCCGAACCGTAGATGTCGCCGTTCGACACCTCGCACGGCAGGCCGAAGCGCTCGATGACCGCTTCGGTGTAGCGGTAGAGGTGCTTGGAGTCGGTTTTGAGGTTTATCGGAGCGCCGGGTGCGAGCATGCGGGCGTAGAGTTCCAGAAACATCGGGCCCGTGAGCCGCTTTTTCGCACGGCGCGTTTTGAGCTGCGGGTCGGGGAATGTAATCCACAGTTCGTCGATTTCGCCCTCGGCGAAGAACGACGATATGAACTCTATGCGCGTGCGGACGAATCCCACGTTGTGCATTCCTCGCTCGGTGGCCGTCTTGGCGCCGCGCCACATGCGTGCGCCCTTGATGTCTACGCCGATGAAGTTGCGGCCGGGTTCGCGTTCGGCCAGCGCCACGGTGTACTCGCCCTTGCCGCAGCCGAGTTCGAGTACTATCGGGTTGTCGTTGCGGAAGAAGTCGCGGCGCCAGTTCCCTTTGAGCGGGTGGTCGCGGTGGAATATTTCGTCGAATTCGGGCTGCACCATGCAGTCGAATGTCAGGTTCTCGGCAAATTTGCGAAGTTTGTCTTTTCCCATCTCTCTATTCTTTGCTTTTTACAATGTCGACCCCGACGGCGAGCACTCCCTCGGCGGGGCGGTCGGGCGTCAGCGTTATGCGATAGTCGCCTTCGCGGTCGAAACGCACGCGCAGGCGGTAGGGTTGTGTCGTGTCGTGTATGGCTGCGGCGCTGCGGCGGTCGTCCGACGGGTGCAGTACGAAGTGCTCCTCGTATTGCATCGAGTCGGGCCGCACGGTGCGCACCGTAACGCCTATCGGTTCGCCGTCGAACGCGAGGTCGTGACGAAGCGTCAGCCTCACGTCGCGAAGCGTCACCGTGTCGGCATTCGGCACGACGAGCGTGGCCGGAGCCGTCCAGCATCGCGAGTCGATGTCGACCGCGAACGACTGATGCTCCGACAGGCAGCTCGTAGCGAGCAGTGCGGCGATAGCCGCTGCCGTTATGCGCCGCATCGTCTATTCGTCGGATTTTTTGCCGGCGTTTTCGCGTTTCGGCGTGGTTCGCGCCTCGTTGGGCTCTGCTCCCGGTCTCTCGGAACCGCTCTTTTCGCTGCTGCCTGCCCGGCGGCGGCTGTCGTCGCGATTTTCGCGGTTGCCGCTGCGGCGCGAATTGCGGCGCTCGGGAGAGCGCTCGCCGCGATTGTTTGCGCGGCTGTCTCTCTCCTCGCGGTTGCGCTGCTGACGCTCTCCGCGCTCGGAGTCGGAGGAGTGCTGCCCCTCGCGCTCCTGCCGGGTGGCGTTTCGGTGACGGTTGCCGGAGCGGCTGCCGCCCTCGCGATTTTCGCGCTGCGATTCCGCAGGAGCGTCGGACGAAGCCTCGCGGCGGTCGCCCCGCTTGTCGCGGTTGTCCTTGTGGCTGTCCTTGCGGTTGCGGCGGCGCTTGCCGTGCGATGTCTTGTCGAAACGGGTGATGCTGTCCTCGTCCGAGCCGGAGCGGTATGTAGGCTCTTCGATCGCCGAGGCCATGGCCTCCTCGCTGAGCAGCGAGTCGACCTTGTGTCCGGCGCGGTTGGCCGCCAGAATCTCCTTCACGCGGGCTACGGGCAGCGAGGTGAGGTTCGAGAGCGTCTCCTTGCTGCTGCTGAACTGCATCGTGCCGGCCAGAATGTCGTTCTTGACCAGATACCACTCGCCGTCGACGGTCTGCAACGGTTCCCGCAGGCGCGGGAATCTGCGCCGGGCGTCGGCGTAGGTGTCGTACTCGTAGACCATGCAGCATTTGAGCTTCGAGCATTGCCCGGCCAGCTTCTGCGGGTTGAGCGAAATCTCCTGCATGCGCGCGGCGTTGGTCGTCACGCTCGAAAAGTTCGAAATCCACGACGTGCAGCACAGTTCGCGTCCGCATGCGCCTATGCCGCCTATGCGGCCGGCCTCCTGACGGGCGCCTATCTGCTTCATCTCGATGCGGATGTGGAACTGCTCGGCGAAGACCTTGATGAGCTCGCGGAAGTCCACGCGTTCGTCGGCTATGTAGTAGAATATGGCCTTGATTTTGTCGCCCTGATACTCCACGTCGCCGATTTTCATGTTCAGGCCCATGTCGGCCGCAATCTGGCGCGAACGTATCATCGTGTCGTGTTCGAGGGCTATGGCCTCCTGCCAGCGCTCGATGTCGTAGGGCTTGGCCAGACGGTAGATTTTTTTGTACTCGCCGTTGTAGGGCGTGAAGCCGAGACGGCGTATCTGCTTGGCCACCATGTCGCCCGCGAGCGATATGATGCCTATGTCGTGCCCGGGCGACGCCTCGACGGCCACTATGTCGCCCACTTTCAGCCGCAGGTTGTTGACGTTGCGGTAGAACGAGCGGCGCGTATTCTTGAACCGCACTTCGAATATGTCGGACGGTATGTTGTCGGGATACTCTCCGAGCCAGGGCGTTTCGTGGAGCTTCGAACAGCCGCCGCACGGGCGGGCGGCGGCTTCGTCGCCGCCGTCGCGGAAACAGCATCCGCGGCCTATCTCGGGTATATATTTGAATTCGGAATCCATATACGGGTATATTTTGCGTAAAGATACGCAAAAAAAACGAAAACAACGGCTCCCGTCCCCGAAAAAGCTCGCGCGGCCTCTATGCCTGCGCCCTGCGGAGACTGCCTACCTTCCGCTTGATGCGAATCAGAAGCAGCAGGGCCGCCATGGAGAGTCCGAAGGTGAATCCCAGAACCAGACCTTCGGGGCCCATGCCGAGCGTGAATCCGAGCAGGTAGCCCACCGGCAGGTTGAGTACGATGTACGACAGAAACGCCACGGGGATGATTACCTTCACGTCCTGGATGCCGCGCAGCGTGCCGACCGAGATGTTCTGCACGCCGTCCGAGAGCTGGAACAGCGCCACGAACACCAGAAGCCGCGAGGTGAGCTCCACGACTTCGGCGTTCGAGGTGAACAGCAGCGGGATGTACTCTCGGAGCGAGATGAACATCACGGCCGCGAAGGCGTTCCACGCGAGTCCCAGATGGTACGACGCATGCACGGCCCGCGAGAGCGATTGCACGTCGCGCAAGCCGTAGCAGTGCGACACGCGAATCGTGGTGGCCGCGCCGATGGACATGACTATCATGAATGCGCAGTTGCCCATGGTGGTGGTTATCTGGTTGGCGCTTATGGCTATCTCGTCGAACCATCCCATCATGATTCCCGTGCCGACGAAGGCCGCCGCTTCGAGAACCATCTGCGCCGCGATGGGCACGCCCATGCGCACCAGTCCGCGAATCGTCCGCCACGAATAGGCGAGCGGCGAGAATCCCGTCGTGTAGGGGCGGTAGACGGCGCTGCCGCGGAAGTAGAGTATTACAGCCAGCGGCATGGCCATGCGCGATATGAGCGTCGCGATGCCGGCGCCCGTAGCACCGTAGGCCGGCAAGCCGCAGTGGCCGTAGATGAATATGTAGTTGAGTGCGATGTTGAGCATGTTGCATATCAGCACTATGACCATCACCGCCTTGGTGTTGCCTACGCCTTCGAGGAACTGCTTGAACGCCGAGAAGAGCATGATGAACGGCATGCTCGCCGCCAGCAGCTTGTAGTAGGGCAGCGCCATGCAGACCACCTCGGCGGGTTGTCCGAGGCTGTAAAGCAGCGGCGTGAATGCGAATTGAAGCCCCATGATTACGGCTCCGAGAACGGTGTAGAATAGTATTCCGTTCTGCAACATGGCCGAAGAGCCGCCGCGCTCGCCGCGTGCGAAGAGCTCGCCGACCAGAGGCGTGAGCCCCATGGCGAAGCCTACGCCCGCGATGAAAAACAAAAATGCGGCCGAGCCGCCGAACGAAACGGCAGCCAGCGGCAGCGGGTCGGCACCGCCGTAGCGGCCCACCATGACGTTGTCGGCGAACTGCACCAGAATCTGGCCCAGCTGGGCCAGCGTGACGGGAAGCGCCAGACGCAAATTGGCGCGATATTGTTCCTTGTAATCTGCAAATCTGTACATAGCGGGTGCGAAGATAGTTCAACCGGGTGACAAAAGCAAGTTTTTGCAGTGTGCGGGTTTTTTGTTACCTTTGCGAAGTTAAACGGTTATACGACTTTAAAACAGAATATTATTTATGTCATTGGTAGCAATAGTAGGCCGCCCCAACGTCGGCAAAAGCACGCTCTTCAACCGTCTGGTCGGTCAGCGTCAGGCAATCGTCGATTCGACGGCGGGCACGACCCGCGACCGCCACTACGGTAAGACCGACTGGAACGGCCGCGAATTTTCGGTCATCGACACCGGCGGTTACACAGTCAACTCCGAGGATATCTTCGAGGACGAAATACGCCGGCAGGTGCTTCTGGCCATCGAGGAGGCCGATGTAATCCTCTTCCTGGTCGAGGTTACCACGGGCATCACCGACCTCGACATGATGATGGCCGACATCCTGCGCCGCACCGACAAGCGCGTGATTCTGGTCTGCAACAAGGTGGACAACAACGACCTCATATACTCCTCGCACGAGTTCTATTCGCTCGGACTGGGCGAGCCCTACTGCATCAGCTCCATGTCGGGCAGCGGCACGGGCGACCTGATGGACGAGATTCTCGCCGCGCTGCCCGAGGATACGACGGCGCTCTACGAGGAGGAGCTTCCGCGCATTACCATCGTCGGCCGCCCCAACGTCGGCAAGTCGTCGCTTACGAACGCGCTTCTGGGGCAGGAGCGCAACATCGTGACCGACATCGCCGGCACCACGCGCGACTCCATACACACGCGCTACAACAAGTACGGCATGGACTTCTACCTCGTCGACACGGCCGGAATGCGCAAGAAGGGCAAGGTGACCGAGGATTTGGAGTTCTATTCGGTCATGCGCTCGATACGCGCCATCGAGAACTCCGACGTCTGCATCCTCATGCTCGATGCGCAGCAGGGCATAGAGTCGCAGGATTTGAACATCCACAACCTCATCGTCCGCAACCGCAAGGGGTGCGTCATCGTGGTCAACAAGTGGGACCTTATCGAGAAGGAGAACAACACCATGAAGGAGTGGCGCGAGTTTCTCGAAAAGAAGCTCGCACCGTTCAGCGACATACCCATCATCTTCACTTCGGTGCTCAACAAGCAGCGCATACTCGAAGTGTTGCAGAATGCCGTGCGCGTCTACAACTCGCGCCGCCGCCGCATCCCAACCTCGGAGCTCAACGACTTCATTCTGCCGATTATCGAGAATACGCCGCCGCCTGCGACCAAGGGTAAGTACATCAAAATCAAGTACGCCACACAGCTGCCGACGCCGACGCCCCAGTTCGCGTTCTTCGTCAACCTGCCGCAGTACATCAAGG
>CAMWIG010000143.1 GCA_947174295.1 uncultured Alistipes sp.
CTGCGAACCTACCCCGCACCGGAGCTGACGAACATGGGCGACTATCTGGCCGACATGATGGCGCTCGTTCCGGCCGAGAGCTACGGCGTGGTCTTCGGCGGTCACGGCTCGGCTTGGATTCCGGCCGGAGGCTCGCTGACGCCGAAAGGGGCCGGATACCCAGGCGGAGAGTATCCTCTCGGGCAGGCGCCCCTGCCGGGTGCCGAGGTGACGCGCTACTTCGGCGAGAGCGGCTGCATGTTCGACATCGCCGACATAGCCTCGCACATGGAGTCCACGGGCCGGCACTTCGACTACGTGATTTTCGACGACTGCTTCATGTCGAACATCGAGTCGCTCTACGACATGCGCCGGGCGGCGGACTACATCATCTCGTCGCCGTGCGAAATCATGGGCAACGGATTCCCCTACCGCACAGTCATCCCGCAGCTGTTCACCGACGGCGGACGCGGACGCGACCTCGAAGCCGTGTGCCGCGCATTCCACGACTTCTACACCTCGTACACCTACCCGTCGGGATGCGTGACACTAACCGTATGCGGCCAGATGGACGCCATGGCCGCCGCAGCGCAGGCTCTCTATGCCGGAGCGACGGGCGACTACGACCGCGACGCGTTGCAGACCTACGAACCTCTGGTCGACCATCTCTTCTACGACTTCCGCCAGCATGCCGAGGCTCTGTCGCGCGACGAGGTGCTGACCGACGAGTTCCGCCGGCAGTTCGACCGCACGTTCCCCGCCTCGTGCCGCCTGCACACCGAGTCATACTACTCGGCATACAACCGGGCGATGAATCCCATAGAGTACTACTCGGGAGTCTCGGTCAGCGAACCGGCCGAAGTGTACGTCGACGAGAACCGCGCGACAGCGTGGTACCGCGCGACTCACTGACACAGCACGACGATAACATGACGCGAGCGGCACCCCGAAAGAGGTGCCGCTCGCATCGTTTCCCAGTCATTACTCCTCGGCCCGACGGTATATCATCCTCAGTCGGCCGGTCATGAAGTATTGCAGCACGCCGCGCAGGAACATGTACATGGTAAAGGCCAGCCACAGCGCATTGTTGCCGACCCACGGCTCGAAAGCGTAATAGATGGCGAAGTAGGCGGCGCTCGACGCAATCATCGAGTTGCGCATGACGCGTGTCTGAGTGGCACCTACCATGATGCCGTCCATGAGGAACGGCAGAGTCGCGGCAATGGGTATGACGATAATCCAGCCGATGTAGCTTCCGGCCGTGTCTATGACGGCCTGCGCATCGGCCGCATCGTCGCTCATGAACACGCCGAGCAGCTCGCGCCACCAGCCGACGTATATCCCCACGAACACCACCGACACCAGCAGACACCACGCCATGCAGCCGTGCACGCAGCGGCGCAGCAGGTCGGGCCGCCGTTCGCCGATGAAGCGCCCGGTGAGTGCCTCGGCGGCATATGCGAAGCCGTCGTTCATATACGAGAAGAGTGTAAAGAGCTGCAACAGCAGCGTATTCACGGCCAGCAGTATCGAGTTCTCCATACGCGACGACGCGGCGGTGAAGAACGTATAGACGGCGACGATGCAGAGCGTGCGCAGCATGATGTCGCGATTGATTGCGAAGAATCGCCGCATGGCCTCCATGTCGAGCACCTTGCGCCAGTCCACGCGCGTCAGCATGCTGCCGTAACGCGCGAAGAGCAGCACCGCAGCGAGCGCCACGCCTACCAGCTGCGCCACGACCGAAGCGTAGGCTATGCCGACGATGCCCATATCGAAGCCGAATGCGAACCATAGGCTGAACGCTATGTGCACGACGTTCACGGCTATGGCTATACACATAGGAATCAATGCGTTCTGCATGCCCGTGTACCAGCCGTTGAATCCGAACAGGACGATACCCGCCGGAACGGCCCAGATGCGGGCGTAGAAGTAGTCGCGCACCATGCCGTCGCCGTTCATCATCCGCAGCGCCATCTCGCCGAGCGGGTATTGCAGCGCAAGAACCGCCGCGCCCAAAACGACAGACACCGTCAGCGCACGCGCCAGCATGTTCGTGCACTCGTCGAAATCGCCCGCGCCGAACGCCTGCGCCGTGAGGCCGCTCGTGCCCATGCGCACGAAGGCGCAGTTCCAATAAATGAAGTTGAAGATAGAGACTCCGACAGCCAGCGCACCTATCGTCGCGGCAGAGTCTCCGCCCAAGTGTCCGGCGATTGCCGTACTCGCAATACCCATGAGCGGCACCGTGATGTTCGAAACCATATTCGGCACCGCTATACGCAATATTTCGCGATTCATATTCATCCGATTTTTCCGGGGTGCAAAAATAGTGTTTTTTAACCGTCCGGCAAAATCGGATGCCGCACAGCGGGCAGAGGACAATCGGTCGAAAATATCGCCCGTCCGGTTTTTACACGGAAAAGAGCGCTAAAAAAGAACGATATACGAAAAAAAGGATTACCTTTGCCCGGCAAACCGGAACGCAGCGACTGCGACACCGGACAAAAACAAAGAAAATAATTATGAAAGACTTCAAAAACGACTCGACGACGACCTTGTCGCGCTTCGGCCGCGACAAGCGCACACGCGTAGCGACTCAGAGCGCAGAGCGCGTCGAGCGTCGTCCGTACCGCAACGATGCGGACGAAACCGGGAGCGAACGCTCCTACAAACCCGCGAAGCGCGCTTCGTACAATCCCCACTTCACCGAGGACAACCGCCCCGTAGAGGAGCGCCGCCAGCCCCGCTATGGCGACCGCGAGCAGGGCGAACGCCGCTTCGGCCAGAAGAGCTACGGAAACAAACCCTACGGGGAGCGCAAGTACGCCGGCAAGAGCCACGACGACCGCCGCCGCTACGACCATGGCGGCGAGGCCGACGGAAACCGTTCCGACGAGCAGCGTTACGACCGCAAGCCGTTCGCAGGAAAGAGCTTCGGCAGCAAACCATACGGCAGCAAATCCCACTCGGACAACCGCGGCGAGCGCAAATCGTTTGGCGAAAAGCGTTTCGGCGGCAGCAAATTCTCCGACAAGAAATTCGACGGCCGCGGCGAGCGTCCGTATGGCGACGGGGAGCGCAGATTCTCCTCGCGCGGAGACGACAAGCGCGGATTCTGCTCGCGCGACGACAAGCCCAAGTCCTATCCGAAATACGACCCCAACCGCCAGACGGGCGAGATGCGTCTCAACCGCTTCATCGCACAGTCGGGCATCTGCTCGCGCCGCGAGGCCGACGACTACATCGCCGCAGGTCTGATTTCGGTGAACGGCGTAATCGTCACCGAGCTCGGCACGAAGGTGCAGCCCACCGACGAGGTGAAGTTCAACGACAGCCGCGTACAGGGCGAACACAAGGTCTATCTGGTGCTCAACAAGCCCAAGGGCTACGTGACGTCGCTCGAAGACCCCCACGCCGACAAGACCGTAATGGAGCTCGTCAAAGGCGCCTGCACGGAGCGCATCTACCCGGTGGGCCGTCTCGACAAGAACAGCGTCGGACTGCTGCTCTTCACCAACGACGGCGACCTGACGCGTCAGCTCACCCACCCGTCGCTGCGCAAGAAGAAGATATATCAGGTGTCGCTCGACAAGCCCCTCACGCGTGCCGACATGGACAGCATCGCCGAGGGAATCACCCTCGAAGACGGCGAGATATACGCCGACGAAATCTCCTACGTCAAGGACGACAAGAAGGAGGTGGGAATCGAGATTCACTCGGGCCGCAACCGCATCGTCCGCCGCATATTCGAGCACCTCGGCTACTCGGTTCAGAAGCTCGACCGCGTCTACTACGCAGGTCTGACGAAAAAGAACCTCAAACGGGGCGCATGGCGCTTCCTCACCCGCGAGGAGGTCGCACGGCTCAAATCGGGACAGTACGAATAGAGAACGGAACGTCCGGAAACGCAATACCCCGGTGCGACATGTTTCGCACCGGGGTATTGCATTTTTCGGTGGGGGCTATTTCGTCGCCACGTAGAACAGGTCGAAACACTCCGCCGAGACGGGAGCGAGACGGTAGTCGTCCATGGCTATCGAGGTCGTCAGCGTGCGGTTGCCGGCCAGCAGACGGCGGCGATTCATGCGGTTGAGAACATCATACGGCAGACGCAGCATCCACCGCGGCAGACGATGCTGCAAATCGAACACGTCGAACCGCGTGATGCGCTCGACACCCGCACGGTTCTTCGCGTAGTACTCCATCACCCGCTCGTTGCCCTCGATGCCGAACGTCTCGACAGCCCGGAAGCGGCATTCGAGCAGGTTCTTCAACTCGTCGGCGTTGTACTCGCGCACGTGCCACGGATTGCGCGTGAGCGACATCGGGGCGTTGGGCGTCGTGACGATGAACCGTCCGCCGGGGCGAAGCACCCGGTGAACCTCGGCCACGAAGTCCATGTCGCGCTCGATGTGCTCTATGACCTGAAACGAGATGACGCAGTCGAACGAGTTCCCGTCGAACGGCAGCGGCGGCACGACCGCACGGCGGAACTCGACATGCGGAATGCGGGGCATGTCGCTCGCGGGCTCCTCCTTGTCGAGCGTGATGAAACTCGTGGCATGCGTCGCCACGACCTCCAAGCCGTAGCCCGTGCCGGTGCCTATTTCGAGGACATCGCCCCCGACCAGCTTCGCCGCCTCGTGGTATGCCAGCAGCGAGCGCTGGAAAACGAAGTTGTCCGAAGCCTCGCGCGAAACGCGCTCCGCAGTGCGAATATCAGCCATAGCGCCTTACTTTCCCTTTACGATTCTCACTCCGTCGTCGTCGACACTTACCGTGCCGCGCTTCATGAGCATGCCGAGCGAACGCTTGAACTGTTTCTTGCTCATACGTGTACGAGCCTGCACCTCGGCCGGGTCGCTCGAATCGTTCAGCGGCAGGAAACCTCCGTTTTCGCGTATGAGCTCCGCCAGACGCTCCGCCGAGTCCTGCACGCCGGCCAAGCCGGTCTGCTGCAACATAAGGTCGATGCGGTTGTCGTCGGTGATGCGGCTCACGTAGGCTTTCAGCCGGTCGCCGATGCGCACCGGGCGGAACAGCTGATTGCGGTAGAGCATGCCCCAATGGCGGTTGTTCACTATGACCCGATAGCCGATATCGCTGGCCGAGGCCACCACGATATCTACCTCCTGATGCGGTTCGACGGTTATGTCGCCGTCGTTGTGCACGTAGGTTTTCAGTTTCGACGTGGCGACGCAGCGCCCCGTGACATTGTCCTCGTAGAGGTAGACCAGACACCCCCGGCCGGGAATCACGCCACCCTGCTGGTTGCGGTTGGGCAGAAACAAATCCTTGCCCACGAGCCCCCAGTCGAGAAACGCGCCGTGCACGGTCTTGTCGACCACTTTCAGAAATCCCGCTTCGCCGACTTTCAGCGCCGGAGTCTCGGTCGTCGCCACAAGACGGTCCTCGGAGTCGTGATAGACGAACACCTCGATGCGGTCGCCGACCTTATTGGCCAGCGACACGTAGCGGTTGGGCAGAAGCACCTCCTGCTCGCGTTCGTCGTCGGTGAGGTAGAGTCCGTAGTCGGATATGCGGCTGACCTCCAATGTGTATGTTCTTCCTGCTCTAAGCATCGTATTCGGT
>CAMWIG010000144.1 GCA_947174295.1 uncultured Alistipes sp.
TAGTTGTAGATAATCGAGCTTGAAATCGAACTGTTGGGGATGTAGATGGTCTGGTTGTCGCCAGTGAGTATCTGCGTCGAAAAGAGCTTGATTTCGCGCACCGTGCCCGACTGTCCCTGCGCCGAGATGAAGTCGCCGACACGGTAAGGCTTGAAGAGCAGGATGAGCACGCCGCCCGCGAAGTTCTGGAACGTGCCGCTCAGAGCCATACCTATGGCCAAAGTGGCCGATGCGAACATGGCGACTATCGAGGTCATGTTGACGCCCAGCATCTGCACTACGGTGAGAATCACGAGCGCCGACAGCACCACGCGTATCATGTTGCCGAGGAACGAACGCAGCGACGGCTCGACATTGCGGCGGTCGAACGCAGCTTCGGTCAGGCGGATGATGCGACGGATAATCCAGCGGCCTACGATCCATATCAGCAGCGCTCCGGCAATCTTGATACCTACCCACACGGCTTCGCCGGCGAGGTTCGAGAAGAACTGCGAATAATCCATATGGACGAGTTTGTCGATTTTCTCGGCGAACTGCGCCTTCTGCAAGCTGTCGGGCACCAAAAGCCCGTCGGGCGCGGGATTATCGGTAAGGAGTGTGAACATTTTTCAATTTTTTAAATTCGTAATAATCGGACAAAAGTAATAATTTTTTTTAACTTTGTAGCAGTCTGCCATGCCAACCGGTACTTTTTGAACATGGATGCAACTTCGAACACTCAGCGCACTGCCAAAAGCGGCATGTCGATCGGCCGATTGTTACTCCTCGCGGCGACCGCCGCGTCGGCGTGCGTGTTCGCATGCGCATGCCGCGACTCGTTCGACGAACCGCGCAGCACCGGACCGGCACCGCCCGAGGCGAACATATCCATCGCCGCACTTTGCGAAGCATACGCCGGACGCACCGTTCTGCTGAACGGAGGTCTGGTGATTTCGGGGCGCGTGACGACGAGCGACCGGGCCGGCAACTTCCGCTATTCGTTCGCCGTCGACGACGGAACGGGAGGCGTGGAGGTCATGGCCCGTCTCTCCGACCTGCACCGCGTATATCCCGAAGGCAGCATCGTCGCCGTATCGCTCGACGGTCTGGCCATGGGCGAGAGCCGCGGCGTAAAACAGATAGGCCTCATGCCGGCAGAGTACGGCTACTACCCCACCGACTACATACCCTCGCGCACCGAGCTCGACCTGCATATCTTCCGCTCGTGGGACGGCGGCCGGGCCGTCCCGCTCGAAACGTCGGCGGCGGAGCTCACGGCAGGCATGTGCGGTCGTCTGGTAAGAATCGCCGGCATGCGGTGCGAGGGCGGCACATGGGCCGGATACGCGATTTTCGAAGACGCAGAGGGCCGGCGCATAGCCACCAGCGTGAGCGATTACGCCGATT
Organism: uncultured Alistipes sp.; assembly: GCA_947174295.1. Taxonomy (GTDB): domain Bacteria; phylum Bacteroidota; class Bacteroidia; order Bacteroidales; family Rikenellaceae; genus Alistipes. The sequence continues at coordinate 1,387 of CAMWIG010000144.1, forward strand.
TCGCAGAGAAGAGCATCCCCGAAGGAGCGGTCGCGCTGACGGGGATTCTACAATACGGGAGAGTGAATGATGAGGGTGAAATGTTTATCGTCAAACTGCGCGACGAGGGCGATTGCGGCAGTTAGCATCGTAACGACATGTATAGCGGCGGCGTCATGCGGTTCGGCATCGTCGCCCGGATACGAACGAAGTCCGTCGGAAGTGTCGATCGCATGGCTGCGGTCGACGGGCCGCGACGCGTCGACCGTAATTCGCGGCGACCTCTCGATACGCGGCCGTGTGACGGCCAACGACGCCTACGGGGAGTTCTTCAAGTCGATAGTCGTGGAGGACGCCACCGGCGGCATCGAGATTCTGTTCGACCTCTACAATCTGCACCGCATGTTTCCCCTCTATGCCGAGGTGACGCTCCACTGTCAGGGCCTGGCACTCGGACGCTACGGCAGCATGCTCGTCCTCGGCGAACGGCCGACGGGCGAATATGTCGTCGACCGCATACCGACGGTCGACACCCGCCGTTTCACGGTGCGGCGGACCGGCGACGACGCCGACATCGAGTTTCCGACCGTGGCGATTCCCGCACTCGCACCGCGTCATATCGGACGCACCGTAAGAATCGAACATCTCTCGGCTGAGGGCGGCCGCTGGTGCGACTACGACCCCGAAACGGGCTCCGCGCTCGACTCCGAGCGCACGGCCTGCGACAACGACGGCAACACCCTGCGCATCATTGTCGACCGGCGATGCACGTACGCGGAAGAGACGATGCCGCACGGCGAATTCACGCTATGCGGCATCGTGGAGTATCGCGACGGCGACTACGCTCTGCGCATCGCCAACCGCGGAATATTCGTGCAATGAGACTCTACTCGTGCAGTGCGGCCCAAAGCATGTCTTTGAGACGGGTGATGTTGAGCCCCGACACCGACGATATGAAGACCGACGGTATGCCCTCGGGCAGGTGCTCGCGCATCTGCTCGATGAGTTCGTCGTCGAGCATGTCGCACTTCGTTATGGCCAGCAGCCGGTTCTTGTCCAGCAGCTCGGGGTTGTACTGCGTGAGCTCGCCGAGCAGAACGTCGTAGTCCTTGCGGATGTCGTCGCTGTCGGCAGGTATCATGAACAGCAGCACCGAATTGCGCTCGATATGGCGCAGGAAGCGCGTACCCAGGCCGCGGCCCTCGTGAGCCCCTTCGATGATGCCCGGAATATCGGCCATGACGAACGACTTGTGGTCGCGCGTCTCGACGATGCCGAGGTTGGGTTCGAGCGTGGTGAAGGCATAGTTGGCAATCTTGGGCTTGGCAGCCGAAACGACCGACAGCAGAGTGCTCTTTCCGGCGTTGGGAAATCCGACCAGACCGACGTCGGCCAGCACTTTGAGTTCGAGGATGAACGCACCCTCGTCGCCCTCCTCTCCGGGTTGCGCATAACGCGGCGTCTGATTGGTGGCACTCTTGAAGTTCCAGTTGCCCAGACCGCCGCGGCCGCCTTTGAGCAGAACCAGACGCTCGCCGTGAGCCGTGACCTCGCCTACATATTCGTTCACCGTCTCGCCGTCCTCGGTCTCGACGACACGGCGTGCGACCGTGCCGAGCGGCACGGGAATGACGATGTCGCGGGCATCCTTGCCCGACGAACGGCCGCCCGAACCGCACTCGCCGTCCTCGGCGAACTGGTGGCGCTGGTATTTGAGATGTATGAGCGTCCAATACTGGCTGTCGCCCTGCAATACGATGCTGCCGCCCTTGCCGCCGTCGCCGCCGTCGGGACCGCCGAAAGCGACGAACTTCTCGCGGCGGAAATGGGCCGAGCCCGCACCGCCATGGCCCGAACGGGCGAATATCTTGACGTAGTCTACGAAATTGCTTCCTGCCATAATTGTCGTGGTTAAAAATTCCGCATGACTCGTCGACGACGGACATGCGGCTTCGTGGGTTTATCGCGGACAAAGATAGCAATAAATAAATTCAAAATTCAAAATTCAAAATTCAAAATTACCATTCGGCACATGATACTGTCCGGGGCGAAGCATCGATCGGCCATACTCCCCCGGGGCGAATTCGCCGGATTCGGACAGCCGAGTATCCGAACAACGGCTGAAAACAGAAGCCGGAAAGCGCACGAGCAGGCCGAAGTACGCCCGTGCCGAACGGGAGCTCGGTCGAAGAGCCGGATACGGAAAGTCGGGCTCGGGAACACACCGAACGTTCGCTTATGCCGCGGCGGTGTATCTTCGGCAAAGCCGAAAATTACGAATAAAGGCCGTCGTCGGGAGTCGAAACGGCCGGGAACATTCCGCTCCCGGCCGTCGTATCGCACGCAGCGCTGCCGCGTCCGGCCTCTACATCCTCTCGAATGCGACCCTGCCTGCGGCGAGATCGGCCGTTATGCGGTAGCTGCCGCCGGCGAACCCGAGCATGAGCGGGTAGAATTGGTCGCTGCCCTGCACCAGGCCCCAGCCGAGATATCCGTCGTCGAACGAACCTGCGGCGCCGTATTCGGTGAGCCAGTCGGTGTTGGAGATTATGAATTTGAAGCCGTTGCCCTTGGGATTGCCCTCCTGCGCCTGGCCGACGTTCACCTCCACGTTCTCGGCCGTGAATACGCCCGGTGCGGTGCGCGTCATGGCCACTGCATTGCCCAAATCCCAGCCGTGGGGCATGGCGTCGCCGATGATGTAGAGAGCTGCCGGATAGTCGCCGCCGTCCTGAGCCGGTTCGAGGCGGACGACGCCTGCCGCGAGGTCGGCCGTTATGTCGTAGCTACCCGATTCGCAACCCATCAACAGGGGATAGAACTGGTCGCTGCCCTGCACCAGGCCCCAGCCGCGGTATCCGTCGTCGAACGAGCCTGCGGCACCGTACTCGGTGCTCCAATCGCTGTTCGATACGCCGAACTTGAAACCGTTGCCCTTGATGTCGTCGGGATTGGCCGTGCCGACGTCGATACGCACTCCTTCGGCGCGATATGAGCCGTTGCCGGCTGCCGTCATCGGTATGAAGCTGCCCAGGTCCCATCCGGCTTCGGTCGCGGGACCGAAGATGAAGAGCTGCTCGGGATATGCGGGCTCGGCGCCCGTGAGCGTCAGCTGTACGCGCATCGCAGTCAGGTCGACGCTCACCTTGTACGTACCTGCGCCGAGACCCGCTTCGGCGGGAACGAAGCGTATGTCGCCGTCACCGTCGCCCTTGCGTTTCGCCGTCCAATAGTCGGCCGCAGCGCCGTCGCGTATGAATTCCGTCCAGTCGTGATAGTAGAATTTGAAGCTGCTCTCGGCTTTCAGGCGTATCTCAGCTATCTCGAACGTTCCGTCGCCGGTTGCAAGGAGTGCGTTCTGCTCGACCATGTCCCAGCCGTACTCCATGCCGTCGCCCAGAATGTAGAGCACGGCGTCGGGGTCGAACTCCTCGACATCGCCCGTGCGGTCGAGCGTAAGACGCATGGCGTCGAGGTCGGCCGTGACGGTGTACACGCCGCTCGCGCAGCCGTGCTGCAACGGGTAGAACTGCGAGTCGCCGTCGTTCTCCGATGCGAATATGCTCATCTCGCCGAACTCCCCGCCCGGAGTCTGACCGTAGAAGGGATAGCTGCCGTCGGGCTCGACGTAGAATTTGAAACCCTTGTTGTCGGCCGGCTTGCCGAACCGCAGCTCAACGCCGGCTGCCGAGTATTTGCCGTCATCGCCCCTCTGCAACTCTACGGCTCCGTCCCAGCCGTCGGGACATGCGGCTCCCTTCATATAGAGAGCCTCCGGCCGCACGATTTCGGCCTCGTAAGCCGTCACGGCAAAGAGAACCTCGTTCGAGGTCTTGTCCTCGATGAGCATGTCGTCGGCATGGGCATGCACGCATGCGCGCAGTTCGAACCGCTCGCCGCTGCGTGCGCCGAACTGCAATGCCAGCAGGTCGTTCAACTCTGCTGCGGTGAACGAAACGATGCGCTCGCCTCCCGTCTGCCGTTTGTAGCCTGCGAATATGTCGCGGCCGTCGATGTTCATGTAGAAGTCGTACTCCGCGGCGGCATTGCCGTCGTCGGCCGACGCCGCAATGTGGAGAGCAGCCCCCACCCAGGACGCCCCCACCGACAACCCCGAGAGACGAGGGGCGAGGACGGGACTCTGTAAGTGGACCGGCAG
>CAMWIG010000145.1 GCA_947174295.1 uncultured Alistipes sp.
CTGAAAATCCGGCAGACTGTGCACGTGCACAAAAGTAGTCACAAGAACTTTAACTGCAAAATTTCAGCCGTTTTTTTTGCATTCGCCGCATCTTTCGTTTGGCCGGGTGGAACGAATTGGTTATTTTTGTTCTGACAAATACGCTCGAAGATGGAACAAAAGATTCGGATTAAGGACATTGCGCGGCTCGCCGGCGTATCGGCCGGCACCGTCGACCGTGTTTTGCACAACCGCGGCAACGTCTCGCCCGCGGCCCGGCGGGCTGTCGAAGCAGTATTCGAACAGGTCGACTACCGTCCGAATATCCATCTGTCGGGCATTTCGCTCCGCCGCCGCTACAAAATCGTAGCGGCCATTCCCGAGTTCAGTCAGGGTGAATACTGGGAGTGCATACGCCGGGGCATAGGGCGTGCCGTGGAGGTTTATGAGAGTCTTCGGATAGATTGCCGATTCGTGTTTTACGACCAGTTCGACCTCTATTCCTGCCGCGAAGCGTTCGGCAGAATTGCCGCATTGAGCCCCGACGGTGTGATTATCGGCCCTACTTTCCGTGACGAAACGGTCGGTCTCGCCGCACGACTCGACGAGCTCGGAATACCCTATGTCTACGTCGATTCGGTCATCGACGGCACCTCGCCGCTGACCGCTTTCGCCGCCGATCCTCACACGTGCGGCTACCTGACGGGAAAGCTCATCGACAGCATCACTCCGCCCGATGCGGAATTCGTACTCTTTCAGGCCGTGCGCGTAGGTCGCGCCAGTGCCAACACCACTATTCTGCGCAAGCAGGGGCTGATGGACTACCTCACGGAACACGGACTTGCGAATAATCTGCATCGGGTTCCATTCTCGGTCATGCACCCCGAACGGAACGATGAGCTTATCGGTGATTTTTTCGAACGGCATCCATGCGTGAAAGGTGCCGTCGTCCTCAGTTCGCGCAGCAGCGTTATAGCCGCCTATATGGACAAACACCGAATCGAGGGCGTCAAACTGGTAGGTGTCGACCTGACCGAAAACAACTGTCGGGAGATAAGACGCGGATACATAGATTTCGTATTGGGACAGCGGCCCGAGCAACAGGGCTACCTGGCCGTCAAGGCTATGATTCACCATCTGCTCTACGGCGATTCGGCAAAGGCCTGCAACGTCATGCCTCTCGACATAGTAACACGCGAGAATCTCGATCTTTACAGCGAATTCAGCGAAGTAGCCTACTCCGATGCGAAATGACCGTGCGTAATATGAAATGCTCGCTGTAACGCGCCTGGCGCGTCCGAGCCGTAAACAGACATGCCGTATCGCACTGTTGGAAGGAGGTGCTTTGACTTCGTCTCAGATACTCCCGCTCGGCAATGCTCAAATAAATTTGGCATTGCACTCGCTTATTCGTATCTTTGGCTGCGCCTTAGATACTCCCGCTCGGCAAAATGCAAGTAAACTTGCTTTTGCGCTCACTTATTCGTATCTTTGTCCAATTAAAAGACCATGTTGATATGAATACTGCTTTTTCGATTTACAATACCCTCACCCGCCGCAAGGAGGAGTTCGTGCCGCTCACGCCCGGACGTGTCGGAATGTACGTCTGCGGCCCCACGGTATACGGCGATCCGCATCTGGGGCATGCCCGTCCCGCTGTGACGTTCGACCTGCTGTTCCGATACCTGCGCTCGCTGGGCTACAAGGTGCGCTACGTGCGCAACATCACCGACGTAGGCCATCTCGAACACGACGCCGACGAGGGCGAGGACAAAATCGCCAAGAAGGCACGTCTCGAACAGCTGGAACCCATGGAGGTGGCTCACTACTACACGGAGCGCTACCACCGGGCGATGGATGCTCTCAATGTCGAGACTCCGTCGATAGAGCCTCATGCCAGCGGACACATTATCGAGCAGATTGAGTTCGTGCAGCGCATTCTCGATGCCGGCTTCGCCTACGAGTCCAACGGCTCGATATATTTCGATGTCGAAGCCTACAACGCCAAGTATCACTACGGATGTCTCTCGGGCCGCAACCTCGACGACATTGTGACCAACACCCGCGATTTGGACGGTCAGGGCGACAAGCGCCGCTCTTTCGACTTCGCGCTGTGGAAGAAGGCGTCGCCCGAGCATATCATGCGCTGGCCTTCGCCGTGGAGCGACGGCTTCCCCGGCTGGCATATGGAGTGCTCGGCGATGAGCACGAAGTATCTCGGCGAACGATTCGACATACACGGCGGCGGCATGGACCTCATGTTCCCGCACCACGAGTGCGAAATCGCGCAATCGACGGCGGCGCTGGGCCACGACTCGGCCAACTATTGGGTCCACAACAACATGATAACCATCAACGGCAAGAAAATGGGCAAGTCGCTGGGCAACTTCATCACTCTCGAAGAGCTCTTCACCGGCAAGCACGAGCTGCTGGCTCAGGCCTACACGCCGATGACCATCCGTTTCTTCGTGCTGCAAGCCCACTACCGTTCGACGCTCGACTTCTCGAACGAGGCGTTGCAGGCCGCCGAGAAGGGTCTCGATCGCCTGATGAAGGGTGTGGAGACTCTCTCGAAGCTCACTCCGTCGGCCGACTCCACGGTCGACGTGCGCGATTTGGCGTCGCGCTGCGCCGAGGCTATGGCCGACGACCTGAACTCGCCGATGGTGATTTCGGCACTGTTCGACTGGGTGCGCATCATCAACCAGATAGCCGAGGGGCAGCAGCGCATCTCGGCCGACGACCTCGCCGCCCTGCGCTCGACGGTCTCCCGCTATGTCTTCGACGTGCTGGGTCTGCGCGACGAGAAGGCCGCCGGAGCGGCTGCGGGCAAGGATTACGTCTCGCCGCTGGTGGAGATGCTGCTCGACATCCGCATGCAGGCCAAGGCCGCCAAGGACTGGGCCACGTCGGACCGAATACGCGACTCGCTCACGGCGATAGGCATCCGCGTGAAGGACCGCAAGGACGGCTGCGACTGGGAGTTGGAGTAGAATTTGCAAATTAGAAAATATCACCTCCGCATGGGAGAAGTTTCTCCGTTCGTGCCGGGCGCGGTCTTCGCAGGCGGTGACCCGGCATGAGTGCGAATATGTAATTGCGATTGAGAAAGTGACTGAACTGAAATCGGCAGCAACGGAACTCGGCACGGAGCGCATCCGCAAATTGCTCGTGCAGTATGCCGTCCCGGCGATTATCGCCATGACGGCTTCGTCGCTCTACAACATGGTCGACAGCATCTTCATCGGCCATGGCGTGGGGCCGCTGGCTATTTCCGGCCTCGCGCTCACCTTTCCGCTGATGAACCTCGCCGCGGCGTTCGGCTCGCTGGTCGGCGTCGGCGCGGCGACGCTCGTGTCGATGCGTCTGGGGCAGCGCGACTATGCTACGGCGCGGGCGGTGCTGGGCAATGTCGTGGTGCTCAATACCATAATCGGTGTGGGATTCGGTGCCGCGGCGCTTGCGCTGCTCGACCCGATTCTCTATTTCTTCGGCGCGAGCGCCGCCACGATAGTCTACGCCCGCGAATACATGACAATCATTCTGGCCGGAAATGTCGTTACGCACATGTATCTTGGTCTGAATTCGGTGCTGCGCGCCGCGGGGCATCCTCGCAAGTCGATGTACGCCACGATAAATACAGTGCTGATAAACGCAGCGCTCGACCCGCTGTTCATCTTCGGGTTCGGATGGGGTATCCGAGGTGCTGCCATAGCCACTATTCTGGCGCAGGTCGTATCGCTCATGTGGCAGTTCCGCATACTCTCCGACCGCAGCGAGCTGCTGCACTTCGGCCGCGGAATCTACCGCCTGCGCAAGCGTATCGTGCGCGATATTCTCGCAATCGGAATGTCGCCGTTTCTGATGAACCTCGCGGCGTGCTGCATAGTGATTCTCATCAACAAAGGGCTCAAAGAGTACGGCGGCGACCTGATGATAGGCGCCTACGGAATCGTCAACCGTCTGGGGTTCTTCTTCGTGATGATAGTAATGGGTGTCAATCAGGGCATGCAGCCCATCGCCGGCTACAACTTCGGCGCCAGGCAGTACGACCGTGTGCTGAGGGTGCTGCGTCTGACGATAATATGCGCTACGGGAGTTACGACCGTCGGTTTTCTCATCGGAGAACTCGCGCCGCGGCTGGCCGTGTCGCTCTTCACTACGGATGCCGAGCTCATACGTCTGGCTGCCGAGGGCATGCGCATAGTCTTCGTCTTCTTCCCGATAATCGGATTCCAGATGGTGGCGACCAACTTCTTCCAGAGCATCGGCATGGCCGGCAAGGCTATTTTCCTGTCGTTGTCGCGACAGCTGCTGTTCCTGCTTCCCGGTTTGCTGCTGCTGCCCGCGGCATTCGACCGTTACACCGGGTGGAACGGCGGCTGGGGCGTGTGGTGCGCGATGCCGCTCTCGGATATTCTGGCCGCTACGGTCTCATTCTTCATGCTCACGTGGCAGCTGCGCCGCTTCCGCGCCATGGCCGCCGCGCAAACCTCAAACGAACAGCAACATGGAGCTTAACTACGCAATCAACATCGGCCGCCAGTTAGGCAGCGGCGGACGCGAGGTCGGCGAGGAGCTGGCCCGGCGACTGGGCATAGAGTTCTACGACCGCAAGCTGATAAATCTCGCCGCGCGCGAGAGCGGCATGTGCCCCGAGGTATTCGAGCATGCCGACGAGAAGCGCTCCCGCAGCCGCATGAACATGCTGCTCGGGTATCTGCGTGCGCCGTTCGCCGGCGATGCGGGTGGAACCGACATACTCTCGGACGATGCGCTGTTCAAGATACAGAGCGACGTCATTCGCGATGCTGCGGCGCGCGAGTCGGCCGTATTCGTGGGCCGCTGCGCCGACTACATCCTGCGCGAACATCCGCGCACGGCGAGCGTATTCATCACGGCCGACGACGGAGACCGCATACGCCGCATCTGCGCCCGCATGGGTTGCGACGAGGCGCAGGCCCGGCAGATTATGGAGCGCGGCGACGCACGGCGTGCCGGCTACTACAACTATTTCAGCATGCGGACATGGGGTGCCGCTGCATCCTACGACCTGTGCGTGAACACTTCGGTGCTGGGCATCGAGCGCACGGTGGATTTGATTCTCGGCTTCGCGGCCCGAAAACTCGATTTGAATATTGACTTATGATACTTGACGAACAGATAAAGGAGCTCGCGGCGCGCCGGCAGATGTTGGAGCGCTGTCTGAATATCGAGCAGAAACGCATAGACCTCCAAAACGAGGAGGAGAAGACGCAAGTCCCCGAGTTCTGGGACAATCCCGACCGTGCTCGCGAGCAGCTGCGCAAGGTCGCCGCAATCAAGGCGTGGGTCGACGACTACGACCGTGTGGCGAAGCTGACCGAGGATTTGGAGCTGATGCCCGAGTTCGTGCGGGCGGGTGTCTCCGAGGAGTCGGAGCTCGACGAACTCTACGCCGCGGCCGCCGAAGCCGTCGGTGCGCTCGAAATGCGCAACATGCTGCGCCGCGACGAGGACAAGCGGGGCGCAATCATGGACAGCAACTCCGGC